>CAWVVG010000719.1:0-1502 GCA_963932775.1 uncultured bacterium | reverse complement strand
GGATTCGTATTCAAAGATGGATGGCTCAGACAAAGAGCACAGTCGATGATCTCGAATCGCAGCCAAGCGGAAGATGCATTGGCAGACGCATTGGTTCGCGTAGGTGTGAGTGAGCGCCAGTGTGGTCATGTCGCTCGACACATGATCCACGGTCGGGACCCAAACCGTTCACTTCCTTACGCAATCCGCGCTGCGGTCTATGCCGCCGAACAACGGCGTTTCACCGAGGCGCGAGACTGGCTGATGGCCATCGACCCCATGACCCGTAAACGAGAAGACCAGACCTACAAGGCGCTGCGCTTCAAGCTGGCTTGGGCCCGGGCACGCACGTCGATGAACACCGACCTTTCCATCAACCGAGAGGACTTGATCACCCAAGCAGCTCAGCGGGCCCAGACACCACAGGACGAACTGTTGGTCACAATCCTTCGTGCGGACCTGGGCATGCGCAATGGCCGCCTCAAAGAGGAGGTCCAGAGTTTGATTGAACAATCCAAGCACCTGGACGAAGCGGGCAAAGCGTGGCTGTATTTAAAGGCCGCACGCATGCACCTCGATCATGGAGACCCCAAGGGAGCACGCGCCTTTGTTTCGGAAACAACGGTGCTCGGAGCACACCCAGATCGGGCGGCGGTGGGCATAGACCTTGCTCGACTAGAGGGCAGAGCGAGCACGGTAATCGAAGGGTGCCGCCAAGCCATCGAGCGGTCCAAGCTGCCGGACAACGATCCCTTCCATGGGATTCTCCAGTGCCGACTGGGGTGGGCCTTGCTCGCCACAGGAGACCGAGAAGGAGCCACCCAAGCCGCTCACTTCGCCGTCCACCTCCTGACCATTCACGGAAACCGCGCAAGATTGGCGGAGGCCCACCACCTCACAGCATTGCTGGCACTGGGCCGGGGTCAGCCACGGGCTGCGCGCGTGATGCTTGACCCGCTGATTACTGCGGCCCGGGCGTTCTCATTCCTTCACGTTGAAGTCCTCGGGTCCGCCCTTAAGCTGCGAGTTGCAGCGGCCATGAACGATAAGGCCGCTGCCAGATCCGCTCTCGCTTCTATCTCTGGCAACGTTCAGAAGGCCTCTGCAGACTGGAGGCTGGCTCTGGCCAGATGGCATCGTGTGCAGCGAAATTTAGACGAAGCCATCTCAGCCGCAACATGGCCAAGACCAAACAATCCCGCAGAAGTGTTTTTGAGCATCGAGGCGGCTCGCCTTCGCCTGGTGACCGGCGACATCGAAGGGGCCTCGGAGCACGTCGCCGGGGCACTCTCCATCTGTAAAAAGTCCGGGTATGCAGAACTTCATACCCTCGCGACACTAGTGGACGGTGCAGTGAACCCAAGCCAAGACGGACGCTGGGAGGCTGCCCTGACCGAGGCGGCCTCGAGTTCCTGGGTGGAGCTGTCTCTCACATCCCTTGCCATGCAGGGACGCCGTTCACTTCGGAGAGGCGATGTAGCATCGGCCCGAACCCACTTTCAGTCGCTGCTTGAGCGCTCGAA
>CAWVVG010000718.1:0-1502 GCA_963932775.1 uncultured bacterium | reverse complement strand
GCGTCCAGGTCGAAAAAAGAAGCGGGGCTGATCAGCCGTTGTTGCGGTGATCTTTCCCGGCGATTTCAACGAAATCCACCAACTGAAGGAGTCGGGAATGGACTCGGTCACCGACCCGGTCGCCCAGGGTTTGGCTGGACTGGTTGACCGTAGCGAGATTGGGTGGTGCCGCACCGGAGGGTTCGCCAGGAGCGTAGTTGCTGGTCGCCAGGGTACAGCCCATGCCGTTGTAGCGGCGGCTGATGACCTCGTCGATGATGGTCAACTCCCAGTCGCTCAGTCTGCCCTTGCCCAGTTCATCGATGGCAAGAACGGGTATTTCAGCCAGGTCGGTGAGCAATGGCGCATCGGAGCGCCCCTCGCTGTACCCAGCCTTTAGGCTGCTGAGGAGACGTGAAAACTCGATAAACTTTGCCGGAACACCGTGTGTAAAAATCAGGTCCCGTATGGTTGCGATCAAGAGGTGGGTTTTTCCACGCCCTACTTCGCCGTAGAGCACCATCCCTCGGTTGGCCTCGGCTGGCTTGAAGTCTGCGACCCATTGGGACGCACAGCCCAAGGCGCGGATGGCGGTGGGATGCAGCTCCTTGAACTGACCATCTGGAGTTTGAGCAAAGCTCAGAAATGTGGCACCGACGTACCGAGCCGGGATGCCGGCCTGGTTGAACAGGTGCACCCGGTCTGGCAACATCTGGCATCGACAGCGACCCATGGTGATCACGCCCTCGACCTCCGTTCGTGCATGGCCGGAGCCGTTGCAGGTGGGACAGTTGGGGCGTGCCAGTACCTCAGCCACTGCGAACTCTCCCTTGGTTGCGATGCGGTAAGCATCGAGGGCGTGGGCGGGGTGGTCTGCCGGTATGGAGGGAATTGCGTTCATAGGGCGGAGACCCTATCCCATACAGCCTTGGCAGACACCAGCGGCGTTCGGCGCTGCACAATGTCTCGGACCACTTCCTCGATGTATGCGGCCAGTGCCTCGGGCCCAAGAAGCCCCTTGAGTGCTTGTAGCTCTGATTCCGCCTGGCTCTGAAGCTGCGGATATTCAGGGCTTGCTGCAATCCAAGCGGCCTCTTGGAATGCGCGGCCCGCTGCAACGGCTTCGGTGGCGACCCACTCGTGGTCGGTGTGGCCCTTGAGTGAGCCGATGCGCGCGACAAGCTTGCTTCGTTCTGGTTTTAGTGCGTCAGGAACCACCATTTCGGCCAGCTCCGCGGCGTAGTTTCCGAGATCCAAGGTGTGTGTGGTCTGGACTTCGGTTCTATTTTCCGGTGCCGAACCCTTCTTTTTTCCTTCGATGCTGCGCCTGCAAGCGGACAACGTGAGGCGACTTCGGGTTCTCTTTGCCCGGCGCTTGGCGGCCACTTCGTCGACTGCAGCCAGAATGCGGGCCACGCCGATCCCTTGCTCCAACCAGCGTATGAGAAGCCGACCATCGGCGGCGGATAGAAAGGGAGCACCACCGCGCATGGCGACCACATATGCCCGCACTTCCTCCGCTT
>CAWVVG010000717.1:0-1505 GCA_963932775.1 uncultured bacterium | reverse complement strand
CCGGCCGATGTGCCATCCCACGGGGTTGCTCGGCAGCTGATGACGTCTCCAGCCTCGGTGTAGGCCGAGGACAGCCAATAGCTATACACCCCGAGTAATTCGTCGTTCCGGTACCAAGAATACCAGGTCCCATCGGCATCGCCATCGGCATCAAACCAGCCCGTGTGACTGCAAAGCAGTGTATCGCCTGAGTCCGGTACCGTTGGCTCAATGGTGGCGGCATCGATGCTGGGACGGCTGTTCCCAATCGTCTGGGTCTGGGTGATGGCCAAACCCTCGTCAAAGCCGTCGTAGGGTACAAGGGTGCAGGTCACCACATCGCCGCCACTGAAGGCTCCCGAGATGGACCCAGAAATTCCCCAGACGCCACCGTTGATGTCCCAAATAATGTACGAGGTGTCCGCGTCCCCGTCGGCATCGTAGTAGCCCCAGCCTGAGCAATGGATGGTGTCATCGACGTCCGCAGGTCGGGGTGTCATCTCGGTCGATTCATAGGACGGGGCCGTGTTGAGCACCTCAACAGATGCCGTCACCGGCTCTCCCTCGAGCCCTCCATCCGAGGGCGTCACGGTACAGCTCAAGGTATCTCCGCGAACAAATCGGCCGTCCGTGAAGGGGCCCGTGCCGCTCAGTACACCGTTCACATACCAAACGACGATGGACTCATCTGCATCCCCGTCGACGTCGCTGAAGCCAGCCCACTGACATTCAGGTTCATCCCCCGCCCGCACATGGTCTGGGGCGATCCATACCGTGACTACATGGGGTGCTGAGTTTTCGATGGTCACCACGTTGGAGCGATATGCATCGCCCACCGTGTACCCGTCGGTGGGTGTGACCTCGCAGTAGACATCGTCTCCCCGGCCAGTCCAGTCGTTGGGCAGGGCCGGCGTGGTGACCGCCACCACTTCGCCGCCAATGTTCCACGAATAGCTAAGGGTGACCGCATCTCCATCCCAATCGAATTCACCGGTCGGGGTGCACAGGAAATCATCTGTGGTGACCGCTGGGTCCGGCGATATGGACACATCCAGCAGCTGCGGCGGAGTGTTCAGAACAAAGGCCTCCGCCTCACCCGGGGTGCCCTCAGAAATGCCGTCGCTGGGTGTCAGCACCACTCGCCAGACGTCACCTTTGGTGGTGCTATCTTTGGGAATGACCGCTTCACTGCCATCCGAAAAAACTGTGCCGTTTCGATACCACGTGTAGCGATAAGAGATGGCCTCCCCGTCGACATCAGTGGAGATCTCGGAGATCAGCGCCGTGAGGTCATCTGCACTGGTCGGGTCGGCCGGGGTGATGGTCACCGTCGGCTGGGTCGGCAGGCCATTGACCCGGAGTGTCACAGTCTCGTCATTGGCCATCCCCTCAGTGTTGACCGCAAACAGCGTGATGGTGTGAAACCCAACGCTCAGCTCATCGAGTTGAAAGTCCAGGGTGCCATCGGAGTCTGGCGGCAGGTCGTTCAGCAACCCGTCCGCATCGGAACGCCACTGAATGCGCAG
>CAWVVG010000716.1:0-1509 GCA_963932775.1 uncultured bacterium | reverse complement strand
GATCATCCCAGACTCCAGGGGTCCCCGATTCAATGGCGACCATCGTTCGAAGTGGGGTTCCGGAAGGCGCACTCAGTGCGAGGTTGCCACTCGAGCCATATTGAAGGGGTGAACGGGCAAGCGGAGTGGCTCGTTCCGGGTGAGGTTGTGGTAGCTTGACCACTGCGGTTTCGGCCCCCCCCCACCCCGGATATCCTCATGGTACTTGCGCCCTTACTTTTACTGCTCGGATGCAGCAGTCCCAGCGTCACCGTTGCGACCAGCGCCCACCCCGACGCATCCGCGCCAGCCAAGCTGGAAAAAGTGCTGGACGTTCAGTTCCGACGACCGATTCAAGGCTGCTACCAAAAGGCACTGGAGGCCGATTCCAGCCTGGTGGGCACGGTGACCTACCAAGTGATGGGTTCTCATGGGGTCTTGAAGGCAGACCTCACAGAACCCGGTCCCGAAGCCCTGAATGCCTGCGCGCTCAAGCCGATGTCGAATCAACGCCTTCTTCGCGACCTGGGCGATGGCGACGACATGGTGGGCTTCACCCTCACCGTCAACTTCATCGACAGCTGAGTCCAGCGACTCGGTCAGTCTGAGCCACCTAAGCGTCTGCTCCGACCCTGCGCGGCGTGCAGCAGCACACCGAACACAGATGGGCCTTGCGCCAAGGGTGTGTTCTCTCGGCTCTGTTCAGCATTCAATTTGTTCCTTTAGGGAGCGGTTTTATCTGAACTGGTTCCGACTGGTAACCGCGACATTGTCCGCATCGCTGGCGGCTCTTGCGCGTTAGGTGGATGAAACTTTCAAAGCCAAGGGGTCGGGCCTGTCTGGTCACCACCCCGACAGAGGCGAACATGCGCTACCTCCTTTTCACAGTGTCGATGCTGCTCAGCACAGCCTGCCTTCCTGATTTTCCCAATCGGGACTTTGTGGAGGACCCGAGCGGCGACTCGGACGGCGATGGATATACCGAACTGCAAGGCGACTGCGACGACACGTCCGCCCTCGTGTACCCGGGTGCGCAGGAGATCTGTGACCAGCGGGACAACGACTGCGACGGCGAGCCCGATGAGATCGAGGACTTGGACGACGACAGTTTCGTTGTCGACGCCTCCACCTGGTACGGAGACGACGATGGCGACGGCTATGGCACGGACAGCTATATACTCACCGCCTGCATCCAGCCCCTCGGCTTTGCCGCCGTGTCGGGCGACTGCGACGACACCCGACCAAGCGTATTCCCCGGTGCCACCGAGTATTGCGGCGGCATCGACGACGACTGTGACGGCCTCATCGACGAGACGGGTGAGGATGGGGTCATCGATGAGAAGACCTGGTACCTCGACGGCGACCGCGATGGCTGGGGCGACGACGGGCTTACCTACGTCGGGTGCGAACCGGACGTGGGCTACGTCTACGAGGGCGGCGATTGCGATGACACCCAGCGCACGGTCTACCCCGGTGCAGACGAGGTCTGCGATGGCCTGGACAACGACTGCGACGGCGCCACGGACGACG
>CAWVVG010000715.1:0-1513 GCA_963932775.1 uncultured bacterium | reverse complement strand
AGCATGGAGCGTCCGCCTGGCCGAAGGGTGGACCCTACGCTGGAGCTGTCCTCCGACTTAGCAAAGACAAGGAAGCCTTCCACATGGCGCTGCATGCTGTCATTTCTGTCCTGTTACCCGGTGCACCGCTGTGGGTATATGGGGCCAACGATGAAGGCATCAAGAGCGCCAACAAGCCCATAGCCATTCTGCTGGGCACCGTCACAACGATCGACACCCGACGGCACTGCCGGGTCCTCGAGGCCCATAAACCCGCCGATGTCCTGGACTTGCGTGGGACTCTCGGTGACTGGACCCGCAGGGTCACCTTGGAGCACCCCACAGGAGAGGTCGAACAGAACAGCTATCCCGGGCTGTTTGCAAAGGGTGGACTGGACGCTGGCACGGCGATGTTGCTCGAGGTGCTCCGGACGCCCGGCCCAGGCCTGACGGTGCTCGATTTCGCATGTGGCGCCGGAGTCATCGGCAACAATCTGCTGAGCCGGGAGCCGGCCATACAGCTCCACCTGATCGACTCCGATGCCGTCGCTGTTGAGGCCACCCGCGAGAATGTACCCAAAGGTGAGGTCCACACCGGTGCCAGCCTCACCCAACTGCCCGCTGCACTGCGCTTCGACCTCATCGTGTCCAACCCACCCATCCACGATGGAAAGGCCCGGGACTACACTGTGGTCCGCGACCTCATCAAGAACGCACGGTCCCGGCTCAACCGAGGCGGAGCGCTGTGGCTGGTGGCGCAACGCCAGGTACCCGTCGGAAACCTCCTCGAAGAACGCCTCGCGAAGACCCGTGCGATCCATGAAGACGGTCAGTTCAAGGTGTGGCGAGCCATCGCGCCATGAATGGAGCAGCACCGCCCCCACCCCCCAGTCACACCGAATGTTAGGAGACCCCATGGATACACTATGGCGAGAAAAACTGACCGACGAGAACCCCGACTACGGGAAGGTTGTGGAGATCCCAGCGAGCATGCTGGAACAACATGGGCCAGGCACCATGTTGATCACAACACCACTCGACATTCAAACCATGATTCAGCAGATACCCGACGGTAAGCTTCTGACCGTTCGCGGAATGATGGAGCGGCTGGCTGTGAATGCTGGAACCGACACTACATGTCCGATGACCACAGGAATTTTTCTGCGGATCGTCGCGGAAGTCGCGGAGCTCGACAGGACGGATGGCAACCCCGTCGCACCCTACTGGCGAGTACTAAAGAAGGGCGGAAAGCTCAATCCGAAGTTCCCCGGTGGCGCGGTAGCGCAGGCCAAGAAACTCGAGGAGGAGGGCCACGAGATCACGCGGAATGAACACGGGGCGCCCGCCAAGGTAGCGAACCACGACAGCTCTCTGATCGCCATATAGACACGCCACGAAAACTGAACTGCCAAGGGTGAAGAGCTTCTAAGTGACACCAGCGCAGGTTAGCTACCCACACCAACTCCAAAGGAGACAACATGATCACACCATCAGAAGTCCACGCTGCACAAGCCTCGTGGGGGGCCGCCATCGT
>CAWVVG010000714.1:0-1514 GCA_963932775.1 uncultured bacterium | reverse complement strand
CCTCGGAAAAGTCCTAAAATATTGGGAGCGGTATTCCAAGGCACCGCACTGATTTCACGGCGCAAGCTCAGTGCACCGCATCCGAACTCGCGATTGAATCGATCACCGCCTCTAAGCGATCGGCGAGCTGCAAGGCTTGGGAGTCTGCCCCCGACTTGGGCTTCCCCATCGACACAGCCAAAGCCCCGAAGCCGTACTCCAGCGACAACGTGGCCCGCCTATTGTGGTCTCTCAGCAGCTCTTCGAGCGGGGTGAAGTGTTCCTCGTAGCAGGTATGGACCTTGGTCACGGCGGCATCCAGCTTGTTCTGCGTGTGCAAACCACCGGCCACTTTTAGACAATTTCGGATTGGCTCCACGGAGGCCACTGCACGCACCAAGGTAGCCGGCGCATCACCTGACACCACCACCGAACAACCCACAATGATCAGAAATGCCCAAAACATCACCCGCACCGTAGCGCAAAGAACCGATGTGCGGAAGGCCTGCCTATGGTTGTTTGCCTGGACCGCGGTACCCTTGTGACTAAAGAGGGGTCACGAAGAGTCATGCGCTTGGGGCGCACGGCACAACTTAGCTCCCGGGAGTCCCATGAGATTCGATCGTTTCACCGTCAAAGCCCGCGAGGTAATTTCAGACGCCCAAGGGCTCGCGGGAAAGAAAGGCAACCCAGAGATTCGACCTCAGCATTTGCTGTTGGTCCTGCTGACACAAAATCGAGGGGTTGTGGGCTCATTGCTACAGCACATTGAAACCGATGTGCCGGCGCTCACCCGTGAGGCCGCGGTACTCGTGGACAACCTGCCCACCGTATCGGGTGGTGCCCAGTCACGGGTGTCGAGCCAGCTTCAGAAGGTGTTCGACGAAGCGGACAGCATCGCGAACGGCTTGGGCGACTCACACGTCGCGACGGAAGTACTGCTCCTTGCGATCAACCATGTGGACGACAAGCCTCGTCAGTTGATGCTGGACCACGGCCTGACTCAGGAGCGTCTAAGCGAAGCCCTTCAGATCCTACGAGGTGGGCAGTCTGTCAGTGGTGAAGACGCCGAAGCCAACTACGAAAGCCTCGAGAAATACACGCAGGATCTCACCAAGGAAGCCAGAGAGGGCAATATCGACCCCGTCATCGGGCGGGATGATGAAATGCGACGCACGCTTCAAGTGCTGAGCCGGAGGACCAAGAACAACCCGGTCCTCATCGGTGAGCCTGGCGTGGGCAAGACGGCCATCGTGGAAGGGATTGCCCAACGCATCGCGATGGGGGACGTACCCGAGAGCCTCCAAAACAAGAAGGTGCTCTCTCTGGACCTCGCAGCCTTGGTAGCAGGAGCCAAATTTCGCGGTGAATTCGAGGAGCGTCTCAAGGCACTGCTGACCGAAATCGAAGACGCCAAAGGACAGATCATTCTGTTCATCGACGAGCTCCACACTTTGATGGGTGCCGGCAAGTCTGAAGGCTCCATGGATGCCGGAAATATGCTCAAGCCAGCCCTCGCACGCGGCTCACTGCGA
>CAWVVG010000713.1:0-1522 GCA_963932775.1 uncultured bacterium | reverse complement strand
CCGGCGGCGGAAAGAGTGACTGTGTCGAAGACTCGGCGACCCACTGCGATAGCGGTGATGCAGGCGACTCCGGCGACTCCGGCGACTCCGGCGACTCCGGCGACTCGGATGCCGACTCGGACTCGGACTCGGACGCCGATTCGGACGCCGATTCGGATGCTGATTCGGATGCTGACGGCGACTTCTCTGTGGCCTACCATCCCTGTGTGGGAAACCGAACAGATGCCCTTTGGATGGATGATCTCAACACTGCATTTGTCGGTTGTGGAACCACAACAACCGGAACCGGATTGTTCACCACCAGCGATGGTGGCGAAACATGGGCACCATTGTCAGAGGCATCGACGGGTACTGCATTCTTTGAGGCCTTTCGAGTGGATCACTTGTGGCGCAATCCGGAAGACGACCTCCTATATGTCTCGGGAAACCACACCTCGGACGATTACCGAGTGGTGACCATAGACGCGGGGATGAACCTCGGTGAGGTTTGGAGCAACGGTCCTACCTACGATTACAGCTTTACCGCCGGCTCCTATGCCGCTGCTGGCGGAGTGCGGGTCGCGGAGTCCCTTACGGGCAACGGCCTGGTGGTCTCGGTAGGCGGGGCGGATTGGAAGTCGGGCTATGGTTGGTGGAATACTGCTGGGCATCCCGGCTTGCAGATTCTCGATATGGCCGTGGCTGACGGCAACATAGTCGGTGTCGGCAGCACCATCGCGTACCCACCGGTCGTGTACCTTCCCGCCCGCACATGGGACTTTGCGTCGAGCAGTAGCGGCGACGAATACGTGTCGAACATGTGGGAAGTGGTTCAGCTCGCGGAGGGCTTTGGCGAGTTCGGTGGCGAGCTGTGGGACATTGCGACCGATGTAGACGGTGCCATATCGGTGGCCGGGGTCAACCAAGATGCGGATCAGGGAATGGTCTACTCAATCGGCTCAGACTGGGATCTTGTCGGGTACGACTCCAACAACTGGACGACCTTCAACGTGTCGACGCTGCTGGGTACCGGTCACTCGACCTGGACCCGGGGTGTCTGCCGGAGTGGGCAAGATGTGGTTGCAGTGGGGGAATACTCATCCCTTGGCGATGGCTTCATCTTGACCAGCGATGATGGCGGCGCGACGTTCACAGACAGGACGACGGAGGTCCTCGCCACAATGCCGGAGTCGGTAGGGCTGGGCCCAGTACATCGGTGCCAGATCTTCGACGATGGCTCGTTCTTTGTCGCGGGCGGTGGCGGCGTGTTCGTTCGGTACATCAAGGGCGAATAGCGTCTGAGGTGCCCACGTCACTCAAGTATGGAGCCAGGGGTTTGGCTCTCTCTCTTTACAAGGCCGGCGGCTCAGGTCATGCTTTGTTTCGAACCTAGGAGATATCGTGACGCAATTGATTTGGTTGACCTTGGCACTTTCAGTAGGCTGTTCCAGCAATAAAGAAGGTGACACTGCCGCAGTGGTCCAGGCGGATGCAGATGCGGATGCGGATGCGGATGCGGATGCGGATGCGGATGCGGATGCGG
>CAWVVG010000712.1:0-1524 GCA_963932775.1 uncultured bacterium | reverse complement strand
CCCAACCAATCAAGTTGGCAGATAGATGGACTTGCATTCAACGTCCGGTGGCTGGTGACCAGAAGTGCAGGCTTTGTTTCCCTCGCTTGTCAGTCCCCCACTACATCGTTCTCAAGGGCTCCGAGATCGAAGGACCCTGTGTCGGAACGAACCTGGCTGGCTTGGTGCTGTAAATATTCCCAGACTACCCTCTCCATTCCGGGGGCCAGAGGGCCCGACGCATCCAGCACTGGAGAGTCTGCACTGGGTCGAAAGTCGTCTTCCAAATTGGGTTCCGTATCGGTGAGGGTGTCTCCTTCGGTGATGGTGCCGTCCACGGTGGCCTCGTGGGTCTGCAGCCAGCCTTCCGTCATCCAGTTTAGGTCGAGGTCGACATCGCCGGTACCGGACATCAGGGCCAATCGGTGACCACCGGCGGTGGCATGGACCACATTGTTCCGCAGTACTGCGGTCTCGTCGGTGGTGGAGAGCCGGAGTAAGGTTGTGGTTCCGCTGCGCTCGGAGAGAACCGTGTTCTGGTAGAAGTGAAGGGTGCCCTTTCGATAGCTGGATGTATCGGCGCTATCTCCGCCGTAATGGACGATCTGGCTGTTCCCATCGTCGCCCGGTTCCCACAGGATGTTGCCATAGACTGCGGTGGTCTCGTAGCCCTCGTGATCCGCTACGGCCTCACCGTCTACGAGATCGAGCTGTCGGTTGCCGCCCTCGATGAAGTTGTGGCGAATGGTGAGTCCAGCGCTGCGGTCTTTGAGGTTGCTGCCATGGCTTCCCGAACGGAGGGGGCCGTAGCGATTAAACTCAAATGTGATGCCCCTGGCCTCGGTGTAGCTGTTGTGCTCATAGGCGCTATCCACATTGCCATTGCCGTAGATGTGATTGGCGCTCACCAGCAGGTCTTCGGTGTCTGAACTGACGAAGAGTCCGTTTCCGCAGCCGGACAATGTGTTGGCACGCACGACGATGTTGGTCCCACTCTCAACATGGATGCAGGCGGCATTGTCTGCGTACAGCTCGAAGGCTTCATGGTCGTCGTTGAAGGGAAAGTCGGAGTGACCATTGCGAATGTCGAGGCCCTGCACCACCACCCAGGCCGGCGCCGGGCCACCAGGAATGCTGGAGCCGCCAATCTTCAATACGGAACGGGCCTCCCCCCAGTAGTCGAGGCTCAGTGGGGTCTCGGCGCCATCGCCATTGATGACCGGCCATACACCGCCGTCTGGAACTCCTGTGACGACAATGGGTTGGTCTTCGGTGCCCTGGGCATGGATGACCCATTTCCAGCGGTAATCATCGGGGGCTGGGTGTATCCGGACCAGGGTGCCGGCAGTCAGTGCCTCCCAAGGAACCGCTCCCGGATGTGCGTACTCCTGGCCTGGACCCACCTCATAGACTTGGGTGAAGTGTATGGGGTCGTAGTCGACCCAGGTGACCGCATCGGCGTCGGAGTCTGCATCGGAGTCTGCATCGGCGTCTGCGTCGGTGTCTGCGTCGGTGTCTGCGTCGGTGTCTGCGTCGGTGTCTGCG
>CAWVVG010000711.1:0-1534 GCA_963932775.1 uncultured bacterium | reverse complement strand
CTATGACATCAGAGTCAGAGACTGAAATTCAGCTCCGGCTGTCCCCGCGTGACGAGGCTGAGTCTGGGTATGCCCATGCGGAAATGGTCGTCCGAAAGGACATCATGTTGCCCTCCGAGATTCGCTACTTCAATGAGGACGGACAGCATTTAAAGACTGAGACCCGCACCGAGTATGACTGCGGTGAGTCGATGTGTACGCCCAAGCGGATGAAGATGACCGACCATACTCGGGGCGATGCATGGACAATTCTGGAGGCGAGCAGCCGGAAGGTGAACCAGGGTGTTGGGGATTCGACCTTCACGGTTCGCAATCTTGAGCGAGGACGATGACAGTGATTGTGACCATGTTGGCGCTGGCCTTGGCCCAGGCAGGCTCGATGGACACGGAAGCTGGTGGGTACGTTGAAATCGACCTGCGTGCCCGGCTCAGCGAAGTGCCTGCTGGACCGTGGTATGCGCCGGTTGGTATCCAGGCCGGTGCAGAGCGCATGAATGCCATTGTGGGTGGGAGCTTTCGGGGCCAAGGCGATGGCTGGGTCACCGAATTTGGTGGACTACTTAGGACAAATGCAGGGTCCCAGGTGAGTGATTTACAAGGCTTAAGCGACAGGGGCGCCATCAATCCAGTAGCCCTGGAGATGAACCAAGCCTCCATCGAAGTGTGGGATGTGGGATTTCAGGGCCTCGATATCCGTGCGGGCCATCAGCTCGTTCAGTGGGGTGTCGGCGACCAATTCAATCCAACCAATAATCTAAACTCAGACGATCTCGAGGACCCGCTTCGATTCGGTATGCAACTACCGAACGCCATGCTTCGGGGGGACTATTCTCTGGGCCCAACTTGGACGTTGTCGGGCGTCTTGGTTCCACTGTTTCGCCCAGCGAGTTTACCGGCGACCAGTGCAATAGGGACGGCCTTTACCGATCGAATTCCGGTCGTAGAAGATAGCGTTCGACGGGATCTTCAGGCGGCCCAGTCCCTCGCTCGGGATGGCATGAATACCCCCACCATCGTGAGTGAGACCCATCTTCGCATGCCCGGAGCGACATCCGATAATGTTCAATGGATGGTTCGGGCGGGTGGCGCTGTCGGCATGCAGGACGTGGCCCTTTCCTGGTATACAGGCCGGTCGGACATTCCCCAGCCAGTCCGCAACTACACGACGCGAGTGGACACACCGTTGTGCCATCCCGTCCGGTCTAATGACTGCATTGCTGGCTACCTGCTGACGGAGGCCGAACTGGCTTACCCTCGGATGCATGTGGCAGGGCTGAACGCGGCAGGTGAGGCCAATCTCTTGGGATTTCTCGGTGCCGAACCTTTGGGGTGGCGCCTCGAGGCTGCTTGGGTCATGCCACAGCGACTGACCATTGCAGTTGAGAATGCTGAACTAGCCCTCAGTGAAGGCTTGATTCAGCCCGCTGGAGAGTTCGATTACGGCCTCAACGGTGAACGCCCAACCGTCGTGGAGGAGAAACCGTTCGCCAAGTGGACTTTGGGCCTCGACTACACCATTGGAAAGGGAGTCTAT
>CAWVVG010000710.1:0-1539 GCA_963932775.1 uncultured bacterium | reverse complement strand
TTGATGCCTTTCAAAATGCCGATGTGTACTGTCTTCCAAGCTACGCTGAGAACCTGCCAGTCAGCGTACTCGAGGCCATGGCCGCCAGGCTACCTGTGGTGGGTACGCCGGTCGCCGGAACGCCCGAGGAAATCATCGAGGGCACCACGGGATTCATGGTGGCTCCGGGTGACCGAAAAGGAATCACCCAACGAATCTCTCAGTTGCTGAGCGACAAAAACTTGAGGCAAAGCATGGGCGCTGCCGGCCGATCCAGGGCTGAGAAGCACTTCGATAACGAAGTGGTCTGCCAGCGTCTTATAGGGCTCTGGCACGAAGCAATACACGCCAGGACTAAAGACAAACCAGCGAATTTCCGACCCTCTGATTATAATGGAGCAGTCTGAGATGAATAGTTTATCCATGAAACAAAACGAACCAGTCCTTTCTGAAGAAGAAGCCGCAAAGCTCGCTGCAGACTTTCGCGACACGCTAATGGATGAGCACGAGAGCCGGGTCAAGGCCCAAGCACACCGTGAAGACCGCTCCAGCGAGAAATATAAAGCTCGGGCACGAGAGCAAGAAATCCTGGCCGAAGAACGGATCAAAGAACAAGTCCGAGCCGAATTCTACAAGGAACAAGGCTACAAACTCTACAATGACTCCGCGGGTCGCCAACATTGGCTCACACAAGCGGAGTACGATTGGCGCATGCAGGCTAGGGCCCGCCGTGACAAGAACCACCGTTCGTTTGATTTCGGGGCCCAGACCCAGCGACGCCGGCTGGCCATGTACGGAGGGTCGGTCATCCTCGCGATTACCATGGGACTGTGGCTGCTACGATGAGTATTACCGTTGCAATTCCAACCCTGAATCGCCCTGGAGACATGGCGGCGTTCATGCCGACACTGGCCTTTCAGACCGTCCTGCCCGATGAGTTCATTGTTGTGGATGCAGGAGACACCAGCGCCCTCAAGGCGGAAATGGAACAGGCCCTCGGGGACACCGGGATCACCCTCAAATACCTGAGGAGTGAGCGGGGCTTGTGCCTGCAACGAAACGTTGCCCTCGACCATGCCACTGGCGACATCATCTTCTTCTTCGATGACGATGTAGAGCTCCAGCCAGACTACATCGAGAAAATCATGGAGTGCTTCTCCATGGAGACCAGTCCACGGGTAGGGTGTGTTCAGGGAACCTTGATCGATCCGCCCGCTACAATCGATGGCTGGAAGTCCAAGGTCTACCGAACCTTCGGACTGACCCACTGGACCAACGAACAAGACCCAGACCTGTATATAGCCGGCGGAGTGCGGTTCTTAACGGACCCCAAGGGCGTGGTTCCCGTACCGGTTGCACAGGGTTGCAGGATGGCATTCCGTCGCGAAGTCTTCGAAACTGAGCGCTTCGTGCAGTTTCTTCCCGGCTACAACCAAAATGAAGACGTCGACATGACCTTTCGAGTGGGAAAGAATTGGACGATTCTTCAGACCCCACACGCCAAGCTCATCCATAAAGAGTCGCCAGTCAATCGGATTCAGTACCCCGCACAGCTCGGCC
>CAWVVG010000709.1:0-1539 GCA_963932775.1 uncultured bacterium | reverse complement strand
GGCCCTTTTCCTTTTTCAATTTTTCCTTACTGTGCGGAAGGAGGACCCTCAGGCGTTATCTCACCGTCTCCAGCGGGAGGAGGACCACCAGCTGGACCGCCCTCTGGACCGCCCTCTGGACCGCCGGGCTGACCGGTAAGCGCAGCAAAATCAATCTTCAGGCCAGATTGGTTCTTACCTGCTGTGATCTTGCCCATGTCGTGTAAAACCGTGAACTTCTCTCCTCGAGATGGACGGCCATTCCCGTCGCGATCATCCAAAACCTCGAGTACCACTTTTCCAGCGTATTTGGGTACTGCCATGGTGAATGGACCGGGTCCACCCACTTCGAAAGCAGGAGGCTGAAAGCCAGAGTCATCCCCAGGTCCTGTGGCGCCGGTACCGGGCTCATCGGTGGGCGGAACGAACGGGGCAACCTTGATGAGCAACGAGGCAGAACAATCATCACAGATGATCTCTCCCTTGAAGATCACGTGTTCACTTTCCTTAATGAACGCCTGACCCTGAGCGGATGTTGGCTGCTCGCCCTCCATGAGCGGCGGGTCACCGTTGGGCGTGTTCGTCACAACATAGGTACCAACCGTTGCATTTGGATCCGCTTCAGGAAAATCTTGACCGGCCATGCCACCCTCACCAGCCGTTCCACCTTGGAGGGGAGGTGGCATGTCACCACCTGCGCCAGGATTATTGTTTCCTCCTCCCTGCGTAGCGCCATCGGGTGGAGTCGGACAACCCCACAGTGCGAGAGTAAGACTGAGGGAAATAATAGTGCGCATGATGGTCTCCAGTATCAAATGGTCTCTGGGCGTTGAGCCAGAGTTCAAAGGAAGCCTATTTCACCCAATGCTTTTCTGCACCTGAATCACCGACTAAGGGCCGAAGCACAGCGAAAACCAGCGCTCTTGCGGCGAATTTCAGGCACAAACGATGCCCATTCACCACCCGGATTGGGCCGGAAATCAAAATAAAAGGAACCGCCTCGCACCGCGACTCGAAGACCAGGCCCCGGTGCTCGAGCGTTGATCATTTCACCGGAAGACCCAAAACCATCGTGCCGGGCAGCACCCCAGTCGTCGATGCGAAGGTCGGCCGTAAACTCCCACACATTGCCAAACATATCGTCGAGACCACTGGGGCTTCTCCCTTGGCTGAAGGACCCCACCGGAGCGGTCCTTGAGAAACCATCGGACCCGTCAAAGTTGGGGGCTTCCATTCGTCCGTGATTCAACCAATCGTCTCGGTATCGACTGCCCCAAGGAAATGCCCGCTGATCTGAAGCAGGCCCCAGCGCAGCCATCTGCCACTCCGCCTCAGATGGCAACCGCTTGTTTCTCCACCGACAATACGCTTCTGCATCGTAGAAACTAACCAACACCACCGGATGCTTGGCCAGAATTTCATCCACCGCTGTGTCGGTCCAATTCCAGCCATCGTCTGCCCACGCTTCGGCCACATGAGGCAACCGGTAGCCCGTCTCAGTCAAAAATTGAGAATACGCAGCCCGGGTCACCTCGGTCTGGTCCATCATGAATGGTGCAA
>CAWVVG010000708.1:0-1544 GCA_963932775.1 uncultured bacterium | reverse complement strand
CTCGCACTCAGCCTGCTCGCCAACCCCTCTTTTGCGGGTGACTTTTTCTTAGGAGCGGGAACCGACCAGGTTCCATCCGGACCCGATGTGGGCGGTTTAAATTGGGTCCGTGTATTCAACAACTTTGACGACGGTGGCTGGTGGCTCACACACCACTGGGAACACGAAGGCTCGCCGGGCTACAACGTGGCACCCATGACCGAGGGCCTGGCCATCGATATGTCCGCTCGGATTCGCTTGGACGAATGGGAAGACATCAAGGACCATGGCATCGAGCGGTGTCCAGATGGGAGCTTTCTCCACGTCTACTCCCTCAGTGTCACCAACGACAGTGCCCGCGCGGCCCGCTACACAGACGACTGGTCCATGACCGCCAGCGGCTGGGTCGAAGATAGTGTCGCCGCTCGAGCCCACAATGACATGCCAGTCATCTGCTCCGAACACCTTCAAGGGGTCGCCTTCACCAACCACAGTGACATGCATCCGACATTCTTTGAGATCGGGCCCGACGCGACGGTGATCGCCACCCATGAAATCGACATCAACGCCCACATCTCAGGGTCTTCATTCAAGTACGACCCCATCTCCGATCGATACCTCATGATCACGAACGGCGAGCCCGGGCTGGGTATCTTTTGGCTCAACCGAGACCTCACCAAAGACGTGAGCTTCAATATCGAGCCGATCCCAAGTCTGTTCCGCCACTTCTGGCCCCAAGGACTCATGCGGGTCGGAGACTACTGGCTGGTATTGTTCCTCGGTGAAGCATACAACGGCCAATACCTGGCGGGCGATGGCGACGTATATATTGCCGTGCTCAACGACGACTTCAGCACCCTTGAGACCATCATGGTGTCCAACAATGTCGACGGTGATCTCGGCTCCGCCCGACCTTCGTTTGCCCGCCACTCCGACCAGCTACTCGTCGCCTGGGACAAGGGGTTTCAGCCGTATGTGAGCGTGGTCACCCTGGATCTGGTTCAGTTCGGAATGGACGAAGACGACAGCGGCTTTGTCCCACCCGAGGAAGACGAAGACTCCCCGTGCGCAGATACCGCCGATGAAGATGGCACATCCACCACCCCCGGTACTTCCGATGAACCCGGTTCCACCGGAAGTGCCGACGAGCTCGAAGGAGACACCAGCGACGACTGGGATGAGCCCAGGACGGGTGAAGGAATCAAAGGTGACCGCTGTGACGAAGGCTGCGGCTGTTCGAGTTCGACAACCAGTCCACGCCTTGGTTGGGGGCTATTGGTCGGACTACTCGCCGCCGCCAGAAGACGTCGGTAGGGTCCACGCGCCTCCCAGAGTGAAGAAGGCCAAGTTGTCCGACTCGTCGCTCTCCTCGTTGAGGTCAAACCCATCGAGCATCAGCCACGCACCACATGCAAAACAGGTGTCTTCCACCACAATGGTTGCGTAGATGGTCTCCCCTACACCCAATCCGTCTTCGAACTTCCAACCATCGCCGTCGTCGAGTATCGATGGTGACTCGTCTTCGGTGCGGTCAAAGAAGACATCAATGTAGAACCCGTCGGCTG
>CAWVVG010000707.1:0-1552 GCA_963932775.1 uncultured bacterium | reverse complement strand
AGGCCGATGAGTGTGAATACGATTGCGCGCATGGCGGGATCCTCCTGACTGAAGCAATCAGTCGAAGTCCCTTTTACATTTCTGAATGAAGTGGTGTGTGACGGTTGGGTTTTGTCTCACCATTGTCACGGTTCCAAAAGTGGGCGTTCACCGGTCTTGTTTTCGCGCTTTAGCTACCGGTCCCGTTTAGTCGCCAGTCGTATTCCAAAAAGACAAGTTCGTAACCACCTTTTCGGAGCCATCGAGCATCGGTACCCGTCACTCGAGCTGCAATGAACTGCAGGACCCCCTGGTATCGGGCATCCACACTGGGAATGGGGGGTCCGGTCGCAGGGACGAAGTCGTCTGCATACCAATCGAAGATCTTGGCCACCCGAAGCTGTTGATTCGCGCGATCAATCTGGATGCCATGGGCCACAATCCACTCTCGGCTCGCTGTTTCCAGTTGTGCGTCCATGGACTCGGGCTTGAATGCGTGAGCCCGCAGAGTGGGGCATCCAAGGGCGGCACAGTTGAGGGCGAAATGGACCCGAGGGTCGCCGAGTGGCCGCAAGACCTGATGCTCGATTCCATCCAATGTGACCGAGCGGCCGGCAACGGTGAAGTGCCGTGTTTTCCAGACCTCCCCACCATCCAGGTCCCGGATGCTCGCGATGGGGAAATGATCGGCCACCAAGTCTACGGTGAGGGCGTTGTAGGCATTGATCCACAATGCCATGGCTGAGGCTCGATCGGTGGGCTCGGGGGCACTCTCGAGGGCCATAAGGTGGCCATCGAGGGCACCTACCTTATGGATGGCGCCATAGTTCACCCGACCGGATGCCACCCGATGAGAATTAAGGACGGTCTGCCAGTCGTCGGCTGCTTGCGCGACAGCGATGGGCAGCCATAGCCATGCGAGGTTCAGCAAGTGTTCTCCCTGGAGTATGGTTGCACCCACCCTACCAAACCTGAGGGATTGGGTTCAATCGAGACAACAAGTGATACGCTGGAAGTGACCCGAGAACGACTCCGACCTTGATGTGGTGCTCTGGCAATATTGGAATCCCTTTCGACAATGGAGTGCCGTCATGAATGAGCCCACCACCAATGTACTGGCCATCGTGTCCCTGGTCTGCGGCCTCATCTCCATACCCGCGGGGCTCGTGTGCTGCGCGGGCTTTCCATTCAATATTATTGGATTGGTTACTGGCGGTATCGCGATCTCTCAGATCAATGGGAACCCGCAAGAACAGACGGGCAAAGGTCTGGCCATTGGCGGCATCGTGGCCAGCCTGATGAGTATCGTAGTCGTCGTCATTTTTATGGTCTTTGTGGCGGGTTCCGTTGGCTTGGGCCTGCTCCAAGGGATGTGAGGCCGGCTGATTGCTGTGCCGATTTCTCCAAGCAGTCACGGAGGCTTGCCTGCCAGGTGAGAACACGCGTCCTTCTCAGCGCTCCTCAAAATGAAGGGTCAGCAGGTATAGACCGGTACCCTCTGAGGAAACTTGTCCCTCAAACCAGGTTCGATCGGGGTCGTCGAGGGGCGAGGTGTAGTTGGCGATTCGGAAGG
>CAWVVG010000706.1:0-1560 GCA_963932775.1 uncultured bacterium | reverse complement strand
TCTGACTCTGGCGCTGGCGCTGGCTCGGGTTGCGTGGGCTCTGCTTGGGCGGAGCCCTGTTCGGCGGCCTGGGGGGCTGCATCGACTGCAGTGGGTAAAGCCAAAGCCGGCTCGGGCGCAGGTGGGTCAGGCTGGAAAACCACAAAGGCGCCAGCAAGCGCCACGGCCACGGCCACGCCGATTGCGAGCGGCCGAGCACTGCGGGTTGGGGTGCGGTCACCGTCGACTGTTCCGAACCCGGTCAGCCCTGGAGGATCATGGCCAACTTCCCGTCCCAGCCAGGTTTCATTGGGGTTGATGGTTGTGTTTTCCGGTGCGGCAAGCGCCAATGGGGGCAGATCCGTACCATCGAAGTACTGGGTTCCATCCGGTCGTGGAGAGCCATCCATCGATATTTGGAAATTCTGGGCGATTGGAATATCGAGCTCAGTCAACGCCCTTTTTAGCGCAACAGTCATCGCATTGGCGGACTGATATCGGCTTGTGGGGTCGTAATGACACGCTTTCATAATCACGCTCTGGATGGCACCAGGGATGCCGTCGTAAAGCTGCTCAAATAGCGACTCGTTGTACAAGTCAAAGGGCTCTTTTGTCGTGAGAATCGCGAACAGGCTGGCTCCGGTCGCAAAGATATCCGCTGTGGGTCCTACGCCCTTGGCGCTCACTCGCTGCTCGGGTGGCATGTAGGCGAGCGTACCCATGACCGTACCGGTCTTGGTAAAGGAGCGTTCATCCTCCGCAACATTGGCGATGCCGTAGTCGGTGATCTTGACCAGTCCGTCACGAGTGAGCAGCATGTTGTGGGGCTTGATGTCCCGGTGCACAATCCCGCGATCGTGGCTGGCCTGCAGGCCAGCCAATACACCAAGGATAATGTGCCCTGCGACATCCGGACCTTGGGGGCCGTGGTGGTCGAGCCAGTCGATGACTGCGCCACCGTCGACCTTTTCCATAACGATGTAAGGGGTCTCTCCGTCGATTCCGACATCGAAGATGGTGACGATGTTGGGGTGTCTGAGCTTGGCCATGGCCCGAGCCTCAGCCATGAATCGCTTCTGAACTTTGTCGTTGGAGCACAGATTCGGCGAGAGTATCTTCACAGCTCGCTCGACCTCAAGCATGGTATCAAAGCCACCATAAACGGTGGCCATGCCGCCTTTTCCGAGAGTCGTCGAGAGTGTGTACCGGCCGTTTGCAATGGGCGGTAGTAGGTTTGACACGAGGTGCTCCAGCGGGTGGATTATAGCCGAAATCACAGTTCAGTGGTGCATAAAAATGCGCATCTTGAAGCTGTAATGCAATGGCCAATGCAGGGTCTGCAGCGCAGTGGTATGGTTTTGAGGAAGGGGCACTAAATGTCAGGACTGAAGATTCTGCTGTATCGGCCACCAGCCCGGCACCATGTCACGGTGTTTCCGCAAAAGACCTTCCCCTTAGGGTTGCTCTCCATTGCTGGAATGTTGCGTCACCACGGTTTCACGGAGGTTCGACTGGTCGATGGGTTTGAAGGGTCCAATGGTGAGGATCTCGCTAGAGAGGCTGGAGACTGGCAGCCCGATG
>CAWVVG010000705.1:0-1571 GCA_963932775.1 uncultured bacterium | reverse complement strand
CCAACCATCGTGCGGGTCGACCTTTAAGAACCCAGATGGGGACGCAGCCGGGAGACTCATCGATGCTGCGGGCCTCAAGGGCACACAGATCGGCGGTGCACAGATCAGCGAGAAGCACGCCAACTTTTTCATCAACACCGGAAATGCGACCGCGATGGACCTGTACACCCTCATCAAGACTGCCCGTGACACCGTTCGTGAGCGCTTTGATGTGGTACTGGAACCAGAAGTTCACGCGGTTGGTGATTGGCCCGAAGGAACCTGGCCGCTATAAACGGCCACCGAGGACACCATGAGTACTGACGCCCCCATCGCCGCCAACCCAGCGCCTGCACAAATCCCAGATATGCGTGGACGAGTCTGCTTTGTGATCGGCTCGCCCCGATCTGGGTCAACCTTGCTGATGCGAATCCTCAACGCCACGAGCCAAATATTCAGCCGGCCCGAGCCCCACCTGTTTCCAGCACTCGCCCACCTCGGCTTCTGGAACACCGTGGATACCGCACCCTACGACCAGCTCCAGGCCCAGAGCGGCACCCGAGACTTTGTCGCGGATCTACCCGGCGGTGAGGCGGACTATTTCGATGCCTGCCGAGCCTATATGGATGTGCTCTACGGCCGCATGCTGGCCACCGCAGGAGGCGCCGAGCAGTACTTCTTGGACAAGACTCCAGCGAATGCTCTGGTTCTTCCCTTTATGGAGCGCGTCTATCCGGATGCAAAGTACATCGTACTGACCCGGCACCCCGCAGCCGTCTTCGCCTCCTTTGCAAATTCCTTTTTCGACGGAGACTTCGAGTCAGCCGCGAAATTCAACCCCATTGTGAGCCGGTATGTTCCGGCCATGGCGGACTTCCTTCGCACCACCACCGTGCCCCACATCCATGTCCGCTATGAGGACTTGGTGAGCAGCCCGGAGGCCACACTCGAGCGTATATCTTCCTTCCTGGACATCCCCTTTGAGCCCGATGCGGTGAACTACAAACAGAAGGATGTGGCTGGAAAAGGTCTGGGAGATCCGGTGGGTGTTGCTCAGCACAACCGTCCCGTCACAGCGAGCATCCACAAGTGGGCCGCTGAGTTCGCAGCGGATTCAAGCAAGTTCGAGGTTGTGGCCAAGCAGCTCGCTCAAGTACCCGACGAAGATATCCAGACCCTCGGCTACGATCCCAAGACCCTCTGGGCTCCAATGAAGGAGGCGGATCCTTCCGCATGGGTACCGGCCAAAAAGAAAATGGACCGTTTTCAACGCCAACGCCGCATCCTCAGATGGTTGCGGCGTGACATCCACAATCGATGGCACGGACCCCTGATTAAGAAAATCCGGCGTGTGTGCGACGTCTTGTTGCGGGGTCACTGAGCCACCGCCCTGCGTCCCATGTCAGTAGCCAAAACAACGCGACTCTTTTAGGTCGAACTGCATCAAGGAGATCTCATGCGCTCAATTCTCGTCCTCAGCTTGTTTATCGCTGCCTGCTCATCGGAAGGAAAGTCCACTGTAGGCGACTGTCCCGAAGGAACGGCGGCCGATGGAGATGGAAACTGCACGGATTCGATTCCTGAGGGCGACT
>CAWVVG010000704.1:0-1585 GCA_963932775.1 uncultured bacterium | reverse complement strand
CTGAGCCTGAGCCTGAGCCTGAGCCTGAGCCTGAGCCTGAGCCTGAGCCGGTGGCGGTGGCGCCAGTGCCAGTGCCAGCAAAAGTGGCGGTCACTCGGCCGGGACAGGGCCGCATCACAATCAGCTCGATTCCTCGCTCCGAGGTCTACGTCGACGGCAAGCTCATCAAGAGCACACCGCTGTTTAAACACGACGTTCCTGCGGGTGCACGGAGCATTGAGCTTAAGACGAACAAGGGCCAGACCCACTCATTCAAGCTTGATGTTCGAAACGGTGCCGACATCCACAAGGTCTGGTCATTCAACGACGGCAAGTTCGTCGGAAATTAGCGTGAGCGCCTAGCCTTAGAGCGTAGATGGTGGGGGTAGGCCATCCATAAAGCCCTCTACACATCGAATGATTTCGGCCCGAGATCGCCGAAATTTCCAGCGCCAGCCGCCGATGGGATCTTTAATTTCCATCATTCCACCGAAATTGGCGAGGACCAAGATCTTGTCTTGCTGCTCAGGGAACCGTTCGCGAAGGGTTGTGGCGTGGTGGAGCTCCATCACGAGCACATACTTGGCCCACTCCATCAGTTCGAGGGTGACGCCACCGGACTGGTGGCCCTCCAATTCGATGTCCACCTCGGCCATCACTTTCACTGCGAGTGGGTGCGCGGGCTTATTCATGATTCCGAGTACACCGCCGGAACGGGCTTCCACCATCCATCCGCGCCGGGCTCCATATGCGCGGGCATACACTTCACCCATGGGGGACCGGCAGATGTTGCCGGTACAAACGAAGACCAGTTGAAGGGGCTCAGACATGGACCTTAGGTATCATCATTGGAGATGGAACTCCCGGAATCTCACTACATAGGATAAGGGGGCCGAGTACAACCTACAGGAGGCCACATGGGCAACCCAGTCGCGACATTTGATACTACCGAAGGCTCTTTCAAGGCGGAGATCTTTCTCGATAAGATGCCTGTTACATCCCAGAACTTTATTGATCTGGCGAACGATGGCTTCTACAACGGTTTGCATTTCCATCGGGTGATCGCAAACTTCATGATTCAGTTTGGTTGCCCCAACTCCAAGGACCCTGAGAGCTCCAGGGCTGGCACAGGTGGGCCACCACACGGGAACATTCAAGACGAATTTCCCGACGACGCCAAGTTCAGCAACGAGCCTGGAACGCTCTCGATGGCGAACACCGGCAGCCCCAATTCGGGTGGCAGCCAGTTTTTCATCAACACCGTGCACAACGGCTTCTTGGACTGGTTCGATTCAAGCACGCCATCCAAGCACCCTGTTTTCGCAAAGATTGTGGACGGAATGGACATCGTGAATGCCATTGGTGTTGCCAAGACCGGTAGCCGGGACAACCCAGTGGTTCCAATACGGGTGAATACAATCTCGATCGGTGAGTGACGATGGCGGACCCGAACGACATGGACATTCTCGTTGAGAGAATTGCCAAACAAGTCCGAGCTGAGCTTCAGATGGGAGTGGTGAGTCCGCTTCCGTCTGTGCGCGGTAGCTGGCAGGACTCGACGGGGCTGAAGAGCCTGGTTGCGGCTGGTGCGGCTCGGCTTGGTACC
>CAWVVG010000703.1:0-1588 GCA_963932775.1 uncultured bacterium | reverse complement strand
ACCGTCGGGAGTATACTCGCCTCATGTGCCGTCTATTTGGTTTCCGTTCGAACGTTCCCAGCCGAGCCCACGGTTCGCTAGTGGCGGCTGAAAATGCTCTATCGATACAGGCCGAGGCCCATAGAGATGGCTGGGGTATCGGCTATTTTATGGGTGACGAGGCCTATATTTTGAAGTCAGAGGCTGGGGCGGCGGGTGATGAGCGCTTCGCCAGACTTAGTCGCCGGCTTCAGTCTCATGCCTTTGTCGTTCACGTTCGTCGCGCAACCGTCGGAGACATCGATTACCAAAATTCCCACCCCTTTCGGCATGGCAATTGGGTATTTGCGCACAATGGAACTATCTTCGGTTTTGACAAGATGAAAGATAGGGTGATGGATGAGATTCGCCCGGACCTTCAGAGTTTGATTTTTGGTTCAACGGATTCGGAGCACCTGTTCTATTTTCTGGTATCTGCGCTCGATAAGGCGGGTGTTTCAGACTGTGGACGGGCCGATGTAAGTGTCGAAAAGGCCTCTCGGGTGTTCTCCGAGGCGTTGGGGAAATTGTTTAAGTGGTCGGCTGAGGTCGACGTGCCTGCGCCCTTGACCAACTTTATTCTGACCAATGGTCGGCAGTTTTTCGCCCAACAGGGCGGTATTCCCCTCTGGCTTGCCAGCCAGAAAGTGTTTTGCAGTGACTACGAGACCTGCAGTGAGCCTGAGAAGATCTGTATGGATGTAGCCCGGCCACTCGAGCGCATGTGGGTCGACGATTTTGGCAAACGACCGGTTCGGAAGGTGAACCACGTGACGGTTGCCAGCGAGCGCATGGGCAATGAGAATATCTGGGAGGCCATCCCTCCGGGTGCTTTGGTCGCCTTAGACGAAAAGTTCAATATGAGCCTGTGGCCGGCCCCGGAAAATTTTCGGATTGATGTCGAGCTTCCATTGACTTCCTGCGCGGTGTAGGCCGCATGGGTCGGTTCGTGTTGTGCAACGGTGTGGTGGCCGCCAATGGGCGGGTACAGGTCGATGCCGATGATGAGGGCCTGCTCTTCGGTCGGGCGATCTTTGAGACGCTGCGGACCTACGATGGGTGTTTGTTCGAGCTCGACCACCATCTCGAGCGCTTGGCAGCCAGTGCTTTTGCAATGGGACTCAAGGAGCCGGACGAAGGCAGGATTGCTGCTGAACTGACCGCCGCTGCCGAAGCCATCAACGGGGAAGCGGTTGTACGAGTGACCTTGACCGCTGGAGGAACGCGGATCGTACGGGCGGCAAACCTTCCCCCGATTCCAAACCCATTCCGATGCGTGACACGGACCTATGAGCCACCCCAATGGCTGGACGGGACCGTGAAGCACACTTCCAGGGCTCAATGGCGGGCCGCTGTATTGGAGGCGGGCGTAGAGGAGGTCCTATGGACCGACTTGGATGGCTTTCTGCTTGAGGGGACCCGCTCAAATGTGTTCGCTGTGGTCGATGGGGCGCTAATCACCCCACCGGTAGATGGACGGTGTTTGGCGGGTGTGACCCGTGCCGCATTGATTGACGCGGCCCTCGATTGTGGCACCGATCTGCAGGTTCGACCCGTCCATGTGGGTGAG
>CAWVVG010000702.1:0-1588 GCA_963932775.1 uncultured bacterium | reverse complement strand
CGAGATGGCCGTGGCGAGGGCAATGGTGATGGTCGGCCGGAGCAAGGAGAGAAGATTGAGTTGGAAGTCACGGTGACAAATAGAGGGGAGGGGAGGACCGCTGATGCCTTCGTGCGCCTGAAGAACCGAAGCGGGCGAAACCTTGACCTGACCGAGGGGGGATTCTCCATCGGGACGTGGTTGGACCGGAGTGGCGAACCTTGCGAGGAACTGAGTGCCGGGTGCAAGCCAGTCTTGGAGGCCGGTGAGTCCTTTACCGGGGTCATTTCATTCGACTTGTCAACGCTGCCGGAATCCGGTGAGTGGGATGCCGACCTCTGGTTGGGAGACAACCGCGCCTATGACTACAGTGTGATTCAAAAAGGTGGCTTCTATGACTTCTTCCAGCAAGAGCAGAAGCTGACGCTACGGCCGGCTGAGGTCTGGCAGGATCTGGACCGTACGGCTCCGATGATCGAGGTCAGCAAGAGGCCTGCCCTTGTTTCCGAGGATGGCTTCGTGGTGATCAGCGGGCTGGCTCATGCGGCAGGAGGCACAAAGGACCTCTTCGTTTACCACGGGGAGGACAAAATTTTCTACGATGGTGGCGACGGCGAAACGGAAGTGAAACCCTTCACGGTTGAGCGACGCCTCGAGCCTGGACCCCACAGTTTCTACATCCTTGTCCGCGATCAACATGGCCTCACAGCGACCGAGAGCGTCCACGTCTGGGCTGAGAGCCCAAGCTAGTCAAGGGAGGACTTCCCCAGGGGCCAGAGGGAGTGGCTTGGTGCCAAGGATGGCTCGAAGCTTGTGTCGGAGGGCCCGGGTCTCCACTGCGTATTTCTGATGACGGGCGCCTCGTCCACGACACTGCATTCGCCGGAAAGCGAGCTGCGTGGCCGTTTCGATGTACTCATCTTGCTGGACACCTTCCGGGCACCACCCAAGTCGACTTCGCCTGCGAACGCTGGCGATGATCGCCACATGCTGGGGAGGCATGACACCGCCCTTTGCCTCGACCATCAGCTCGCGCTTGATCATTCGATGTTCACCATGGAGGCAGAGAAAGAACAAGGAGAAGACAAAGATGAACTCGATGGTGAAAATTGTAAGATCGATCGTCAGTGCCTCAAAGCCGCCAACCCGGTCGAGGATAGCGAACGTGTTCCAGATGCTGTGAACGGTCATTGCTGTGGCCAATCCCATCAGAAAGGACACGATCTTTAGGTCGAGGGTGCGGCACTTGGCCCATCCGAGGGAAGCGCCGACGATACTGGAAGCCAGCGCATGCATGACACCCGAGCAGGCCGTGCGGATAATGACAACCTGTATCCACTGGCCGGGGTTGTCTACGGTGGCACTAAAGTAAAGGAAGTTCTCCGTCATCGCGAAGCCAAGCCCAACGGCCGCACCGTAAACAAATCCATCGGTGGTGTTGTTGAACCAGCGGGTCAGTGCCACAAGGACCAGTATCGAGGCTTTCATGGGTTCTTCGACCAGAGGAGCGATCAGTATCGTTCCGATCATTTGCCCATTGTACCGCCCCAATTGGTCGGCCAATAGCGCTCCACCAACTGTGTTGAGCACCAGGCTGCCCATCGTGGCA
>CAWVVG010000701.1:0-1589 GCA_963932775.1 uncultured bacterium | reverse complement strand
TCCGTTCATGAAACACCTGGACTGGATTCTCTTCCAGAAGATTGAGCCTATTCGAGGTCTCCAGACACCGCCCAGTAGCCCGGCGGTACGTCTGCCCCAATCATGCCGCTCTCTTCAATGGCCAAAGCAAAACCTGCGAACTCGGGCAGAGGAAGGTCTCCGACTGCACCTGTGATCTCAGGCAAATACAAGGCCATCAGATCGCCAAACAACGACTCCGTACTCTCCGGAGTGATCGTATAGCTGGGGTCGGTGTAGACGACGTCCACGTACACTTCCGGGTCGCCGATGCCCATCGAGATGGACGAGTCCGGACCTTCATCGAGGGACAAGGGTGCCACAGCGGTGACAAACAGCTCCATATACAGAAACTCCTCACCCAATTCGCCGTTGTACAACTGAACAGACAAATCGCCAAGCTGAAGGTCGTATTCATGACCATCTACCCAGTCTGCGCGAGGCATCGCCACCGGGGGAAGCATGGGCGTGGTCACGATGAGCAAGTCGGTAATTCCTGGCAGCAACAAGGAAACGGTTGCCATGTCCAAGCCCAGCGCCTCAGCATCGAGTTCTTGGTCGAGTACGCCGCCCTGCCAGAAGGCGTAGAAAGCTTGGTTCAAAAAGTCCGTGCTGAGCGCCAGGGTTGTACCCGTCGCATCGTCCCAGTAGGGCACGTCGTGGCCGTAGACCGGTGACCCTGTGACGCCGCCTTCGACTCCACCGCCCAGCACATCTTCAGGCGTGAACTTGGTCTTAAAGCGCACGTCCATGCCGTCATCATCCACGATCAACCCAGAGAGTCGGGCACTCAATTGGAAGATATTGCCCATAATCTCCAGGTCTTCGTCTAGGGCGAGGCTGCTCAAAGCATCCCCGAGCAGATCTGGAACCGCATCTTCAACTGCGTCCCGGATGGCATCGCTCAATTCGTCCCAGACCATGTCCTCAATGTCCACGCCGATCCAGCCTGCAATCGAATCAAGGGGACCCGATACATCTACATCGAAGCCCTCGCGGGTCACCTCAATATCGACCACCGGTACCACCAGTGATCCCCATGCCGTGACATATGGGTTGAGCTCTATCTGAACCACCACGGCATCCGCATGCATGGTGCCCGATACATCGGGGCCGGTCACCACAATGTGCCAGTCTGCATTCACATCATTGATGGTCACGGTGGCGAAAATAAGGCCCGAGGCCTGCGGATCGATGTCCAAGTCAACGGACCCAATAGTGACGGAGTCTGCGTACCCGGTCGCAGAAACAGTCGTACAAAAAGGACAGAAACCTATGGTCGTCGATGCAGAAAACAACTCGCCGACAAAAGAGGCTGCCAAGTCCGACGCGCTGAACATGGATGAAGCCATGCCTTCCAGGTACCCCAACCCCCCGTCGTCATCTTGGAGGCGAACCACCAAGCCATCGTTCAGATAGGTCGTAGGGTCATGAAAACTGTCAGCCTGGAGTACACTTCGCACATCTGAACTCTGATTGCCGATGCCATCCGAGTCGAAATTGGAGTCCTCCGCGATGGTCTCGATGATGTTCAGACCCGGAACAAAGTCGATCTCGTGATCAAAGATCCC
>CAWVVG010000700.1:0-1597 GCA_963932775.1 uncultured bacterium | reverse complement strand
TGACGGCGCCACAAAGCTCGTGCGCCCGCGCCCCGAAGCCCAACAGCGCCAGACAACACAGGGTGAGGAACAGGCCGAGAGCACCGAACAGGCCCTGCTCACCCAGCGGCTTCAGCAGCAGTATGGCCACGACGTGGTGTCGGGTGCACTGAGTGGCGAGGACACTTCGGCCATGGGCACCCTGGTCTTGGCCGAGTGGGCCCTTGGCTCATCGGGACTCGATAGCTTGGTGGACGGACCGACCGGATCCTCCAATGCGGTGTTCGGCATTCTCCAATCCGACGAGTGGGCAGCGAGCTCTGCGGCCACTTTAAGCCGCCACGAGACCAGCAATCAGCCGGGCCACGCCCACCTTGCAGCCGACTTGATTCGCCGCAGCCGTGGCCAACGCTTGCCAACAGAAGTCGCAGCCAGGCTCTCAGCGGCCTTGGGCACAGACATCTCAAACGCTGTCATCCACACCGACTCCGCTGCAGCCCAGGCAGCGGCAGCGGTAAACGCCCATGCCTTCGCCACCGGCCGGGATGTGTTCTTTGGTGCCGGAGAGTACAAGCCCGGAACCCGCGAGGGCGATGAGCTGCTCGCCCACGAGCTTACCCACGTGGTCCAAGATTCCGAGGGCCGAATCCCTCAAGCATCCGGTGAAGGACTCACCGTGTCGAGTCCGTCCGATTCCCACGAGCGCGAAGCGGAGACCGCTGGGCGCGAGGCGATGGACGTGCTGCATGGGGCTGGAGAAGTTGAATTGACTGGAATGGAGGGACCGGCCGGAGAACAAACGGAGGCGTTGGCAACCACCGGACCTGCGTCACTGTTGAGCCGCGATGAAGATGAAGCTGTTCAGACCCTGCTGGGCACGGATGAGGCGCCTGACAACCTCACGCCGGGCATGATCTACTCGAACACCACCCGAAGCCGACTCGAGAAGGACGACGATGCCGTCGAGGAGTGGCAAAGACAGGGCTACGAGCACAGCAAGAAGTACAAAATGAGCGGACTGACCCTCTCGCACCTCGCGTGGATGGGCAAGTATAAACGCCTGTCGACACCGGAGGGGCGCTTGGAGGGTGGTGAGGATATATCCCGGACCACCGACGTCATCGAGAGCCCCAATGGAGCGATCGAGTCCAAATCCACGAGGGATAGCAGCACATCGGTTCCCTTCGTGCTGCGTGGGGGCGCCACGGTGGGCGAGCCCACCGTCGATCTGACTGTCGCCAACAACGGTTGTCTCAATCTTGTACGACTGGCCATCGCCACCTGGGAGATGTGCCAATCGTGGGGCTTGGACTTCAAGAAGGGCACACGCACCCTCGACTACAAAGGCGGGAACTACGAGGTCGTGTGCGACATGACCATGAACAACGAGGTCGAGGACGACCATGGCCGCGACCACGGCTTCGTGGCGGCACTTCCCGTCGACCTCGACAAACGCGTCGGGAGTACCATCAGCTTCATCTGCGCCGCCGCAGTCCTGCATGCAGATGGCAGAGAGCCAGTCCAGGCCCGTGGCAAAGATCTGAATACCTATGCGACTAAAAACACCTCGGGGCAAGTCGCCTTCCATCCCCTGGACACGCTCGCACCCACCTTCCGC
>CAWVVG010000699.1:0-1605 GCA_963932775.1 uncultured bacterium | reverse complement strand
GGAGACACCGTTAAGATTCGACCTTCGGCATCTCGCTCAATGCGAGTGACCCGACCCGCCGGGTCGAACATGCGCTTGAGCACACCTTCCTCGCTCCGCTCCCACCGCCACTTCTGGCCACCCGGCATGGTGACCGAGGAGACTACACCGGTATCATCGACCTCCATTCGGTAGACACGGCCTCCGGGCGCCGTCACATCCATTCGACCGCCGTAGCGACCGATCCGCGTCTCCAGACCCCGGGGATCAGACCACCCAGTGAGCACCCATTCGTCGTCCCGACTCCGGTATCGGGAGGTCACCGTCCGCCCGAGAACATCGGTCACCGAGACTTTTCGCACCGGCCCGGCATCCTGTGTCCGAACATGGGTGGACATGCCGAACGCGTCGGTTGTCCTCAGACCGTTTGCCCAATTCAGGCTGACCTGACGGGTCGCAGGGCCATTGATTTCCCGTACCCGACCCGAGTCGTCAAAACGAACTGCCATACGAGAACCATTGGACCAAGCAATGCTGTTCAGTCGGCCCAGCTCGTCGTAGGTGAACTGATGCTTGGCGCCAAAAGCCGCGTCCGCTGACACCAACGACCGACCGTCCATTCGATGCCCGGCTGCGGGTTCATCTGGGTTCAGCCCAGCCCCACCGAGCAGCCACTGTGCCCCATCCCATTGACGGATTCGACCGTCTCGCTCCCTCGCCTCGACCACGAGCACGCCTGTGGCAGGGTCCACGACCGCCACTAAAGAGGCATCCGCCTCGGGAGGCAGCGTTCCCACCCAGAGGGGTCCATCTGCGCCCAGCAATGCTGGAGGCAGCGCAAGGGCTGCCCCAACCAAGAGCCAGATCATAGGAATCTTAAGGCTTTCCGAACAGCGTCAGGCCTGCCCAGATGGCGGGGTCGTCCATGTCAATGTTCGACATTCCGTCGTTGATCAAGCGGTTTCGACCCTCGCTCAAGGCACGAACGGGCGTACGCTCCTGGTTCATCGATTCATAAATATTGGTGAGGTAGCGCACCCGGTGTTGGTCCCGAATGTTCCATCCGACGACCAGCACCCAGCGGGCGCCTGCATCGAGAAAGGCCCGAGCGCGGTGCTGCTGCTGGGCCGCGTCCGTCCGGGCGGTAATAACCACCATCTCGGCGTGAATCTTTGTGTTGCGCACCTCGTCCAAGCTCAACGGGCCATCGGCAAACTGGAAGCCACCATTCATGGCCGGTGGCAATTCCGTCAGGTGAATGTACCGGGCAGTGGCCGCATGCTCACGCCACACAGCCAGGGTCGCTTCGTCTCCGACCTTCACTTCGTCGAAGCCCGACTTGAAGTATCGACCACATTCACGGAGCTCATTGGGCGCCTCAAAGTTGGTCAACTCATTCTCGTTGGGTGTCTTCTTCGCACCACCAAAGGCCAAGAAGTCGAGTTTATAGGTGTCCGGTGTGACCTCACGCAGGTCCCGCTGGAGGTCCGCGACTGTCGGCACTGAAGCCATCTGCCGAATGTCCGCCAGCCACCGGAGCCCTTCCGCCTGCTCTGGCAGAGCCGTGAACGGATAGGCGGTCAACTCGGGCGGCCCCACGACCACATACCGGCCGATTCCAGTCAG
>CAWVVG010000698.1:0-1613 GCA_963932775.1 uncultured bacterium | reverse complement strand
TACCTGGTGAGGGAGGAAGTCATGCGCATCCCCATGATGGTGAGTGGTCCAGGGGTTTCGGGCGCGGTTCACAGGGGAGCTGTTTCCTCCGTTGACCTCGCTCCTACCCTGCTAGACATGATGGCCTTGCCACCCCTACCGGGTGCCACCGGGCGCTCTTTGGCTCACGTCGACCGGGACTCCAGTATTCCCATATTTGGCGAGTATCGACACATTCGCATTCACGATATTGGCAAGCCCGCTCAATCACGGGATCAGTTGCTCGCGGTATGGAATGGCAGCGACAAGATGGTGCGGTCTATCCTCAGCATGGAGGACAGGGCCTTCACGACCGCCGATACAAAGGAAATGGCACGGCCAATAACTGCCAGTGTAACGAGCCAACTTTCTAAACACCTCAATGAGTTCCCAATTTTGAACACACCGGTTTCCAGTGCCCCACTACCAACGGTCTCACCTACCGGGCTCGAGATGTTGACAATGTTGGGCTACGTCGACTGATTCTTCCATAGAAATGAATCGAGACATCTACCCCCAAATTTTCCTGGTTCCGTGATAACGTACTTCCATCTTGGGATTCTTTAATCCCTAAACTGACCATGGGAGAGAACATGACCCTTCGTTACTTATTGGCTTTAAGCATCGTGGTTGGTTGCAGCCTACCGAACAAGGACCCCAGTACCGTCACCGGAATGAACATCGGTACCGACGCCGATGCAGATGCTGATGCTGACGCAGATGCAGACGCAGATGCAGACGCAGATGCAGACGCAGATGCTGATGCAGACGCAGACGCGGATGCTGATGACGGCGACACCGACGCGGATGGAGATGGACTGACCAATGACGAGGAAGAAGCCCTCGGCACGGACCCGGACGATCCCGACTCCGACGGTGATGGCATCTCGGATGGCGACGAAGTCGAGCTTGGTACCGATCCCACCGACACCGACTCCGACGACGACGGCCTGACCGATGGCTATGAATTCGAGGCCGGTATGGACCCACTCGATGACGACTCGGACGACGATGGGCTCGGCGATGGCGACGAAGTCGCTGCAGGCACCGACCCCTGGGCAACAGACTCCGATGGCGATGGGCTCTCCGATGGCGACGAGATCGCGTTGGGGGTTGACCCACTAGAGGCAGACTCCGATGGCGACGGCATCTCCGATGGCGACGAGGTCGCGTTGGGTCTAGACCCGGCGGATGGCGATGGAACAGATGGCGACGCCGAAGAAGGGTTCGCTTTTTGCTCAGCGGGAGGCATCACGACCAGCGATGCCTTCGCAGCCATCACCTGCACAGCCCCTGCTGATATCGGTACCACCATCGCAAGCAGTCCTATGTTTACCTGGATTCCAGGACCCATTTCCTTCATCGCACCCCGAGGCATCTGATGCGGATTTTACTGATGTCATGGTTGGGCTTATCGGGCATCGCCCACGCAGTTCCCACCCAGATGGGACACCAGGGCCGTGTGCTCGATGCCGATGGCCTGCCAGCCGAAGGCCCGCACACACTGGACTTCCACCTGTACGACGCGGCTGAAGAAGGCACCATGGTCTGGTCCGAGCTCCACGATGTGGACCTTATCAACGGCTACTACAGCT
>CAWVVG010000697.1:0-1620 GCA_963932775.1 uncultured bacterium | reverse complement strand
GCCAAGACCTCGTGATTCTCGCCAACCACACCATCCGCCGGAAAAGAGCGGGCTTCCTGCATGCGGCCCGCCCGATAGGGCAAGAGCACCGCCATGGCTCGCTCGCCTTCCCGGACAATCGCCCAAGCGTCCTGGTTGCCACCCTGTGAGCCCACCGTAATCTGAGCCTCAAGGCTGGCCTCCACCGCTCGAATCAAATCCCGGACCCGCGCAGCATCCTCAAACTCTTCGGCCTCAGCATGCTGCAGCATTCGTTTGTGCAGCCGGCCCAGCAGTTCCTTGTTCTTTCCTTCCAAGAACAAGATGCTCTGGGCCACCTGTTCGTCGTAGTCTTCCGTGCTGCATTGGTCGACGCAGGGTGCCAGGCAACGGTGCATCTGGTGCAACAAACACGGCCGCTTTCGGCGCTTCATCTCATCGTCGGTGCAGGTCCGTAAGGGAAATCGCCTCGACAAAAACTCAAGGGTAAGTCGTGCTCTATGGGCCGATGAGTACGGTCCAAAGTGCCGCGCACCATCATCGACCTCGCGTGTGACCACGTACCGGGGCCACACAGCCTTGGGGTCGATCCGAAGATGCAAAAATCCGGAGTCATCCCGGAGCCGCACATTGTACTTGGGCCGATGTTTCTTGATCAGCGTATCTTCGAGGATAAATGCTTCCTTTTCAGTCCGCACCTCCGTCACCGATACGCCCACAGCCGCCTCAACTAGAAATGGCACCATCGGCCGACTGTCATGGCCCGAGAGGTACTGGGCGACACGGGACCGCAAGTCCTTGGCCTTGCCCACATACAGGACCCGACCTCGAACATTCTTAAACAGATACACACCCGGCGATCGAGGGAGGCTCTTGGCGGCAGCTACCAATGCTTCGTGGACTTCCGCCACCCCTTACTCTCCGTCGATAACGAACCGATATGGGTCCTCAAATGCCAGCGCCTCACCGGTCAGACTGCGACAGGTGCGCTGACCTTTCAACTCCACGCACAGCTCATGACTGATGCCATCGGTGGGGACGGGCACCGCCGTAGGAGCCTCGCCATAATCGACGCCTTCCAGGAACACGTGGGCACCGGCGGGAACCGTATCAACCGTGACCTTTGGTATATCGGGAAGGGCTTCCGTCACTCGGCGAGCCACCTCAACCGGAGCCGCCTCCTCGGACTCAGGTTCAGCGCCGACGAACCACCAACCGATAAGGCCCAACAAAATCAGACCGGAAATTACGTGGAGCCACGGCAGCCCAGCCTCCTCAATCATGAGTTCGCGAACCGGTGCCGAATCCATCGCTGACTGAAACTCGGCCAAGGGGCGGGCGACGTCGCTCCACTTTCCTACACCCAACTCTTCCTCTCTGGCAGAAGTGTTGGTCACACCGCGGGCGCCCAGCCAACGGGGGACTGCATCGGTGGTAGACGGCAACTCAGCCGAAAGCGCATCGTCTGGAGCAACCGCCGTGTTTGGTCGTGTTGGCACCCTTTCCGTTGCAGCCCGGGTGGGCTCGGGTTCGGGCTCAGGCTCAGGCTCAGGTTCTATTTCCAGTTCGGGCTCCGGCTCGGGCTCCGGCTCGGGCTCCGGCTCCGGCTCTGGCTCCGGCTCGGGCTCCGGCTCGGGCTCC
>CAWVVG010000696.1:0-1622 GCA_963932775.1 uncultured bacterium | reverse complement strand
ATCTGGAACCAACACTCCTACGACATCACCAATGTAAATGACGACGGCAGCATTCCACGCTCCCCTGCGACCAACTGGCTGACCTACAACAACTACCGCTCAGGCGACTTGGCAGCCGCTGCCGGCGGTGCGATGTCGGACGCCACCGTGGAGCTGGTTGAGATCTGCACCGAAGAATGCGACGCCGGGCTGCTTCGCATCGTTGTCCGAGTCGGCAATGGTGGCGTGCAGCCCCTCCCCGCAGGTGTGGTGGGTTCCTTGTACGCGCGAATCGAAGGGGGCTGGTCCTTGCTCGAGACCAAGGCGACTGGCGTGGCAATCTTGCCCGCCCGAACCACTCCAGGGTGGGTGTTCAACATCGACCCCGCTGACGTTCCACTCGGAGTCGTGCGCTTTGTTGTGGACGATGACAATGGAACATCTTGGATCACAGAGTGCCATGAGGACAACAACGAGCTTGTCATCAGCGATGGCCTGTGCCCGCCAACCGGCTAGGCAAACACAGTCCATAAGCTCAAGTGTTCCACGTGAAAATATCCGTCAATAAGCCCTGCCCGTGCCACAGCGGTCGAAAGACAAAGTCCTGCTGCGGCCCCACCCTAAAGGGGCGCCCAGCACCCAGTGTCGAGGCGCTGATGCGCTCAAGGTATGCGGCCTATGCGGTGGGCGCTGTGGACCACATCATTCACACCACCCATGCTGCCAGCCCCCACTTTGACTCCGATACCAAGCGGTGGAATGAACAAATTCGAACATTCTGCCAAGCCATGGACTTCACTCACCTCACCATTCACAGCAGCAAGGAAACACATACCGAAGGCCAGGTCCACTTCACCGCTGGCCTGATCGCCGGAAATGAAGACCACTCCTTCTCTGAACGAAGCGTGTTCTACAAGGTGAACGATACTTGGATGTATCACTCAGCCGTGGGTCCCCAAGAGGACCCGGTGACCTCAGAGTAAGCCGGACTCGATAATGGTCTGAGCACCCACATCGGTCGAAAGCTCTGGGCCCAAAGCCAAGAAGTGGACCGCATCCCTCCAATCCTGGGTGACGCCACTTAGGCCCGCTTCAAGAAACACGTCTTGAGCATGATGCTCTGCTTGTTGATGCGGCCTTCGACGTGAGTGGGGTCGAAACCAAGGCGAATATTCTTGACCGTGGTGCCCCGCTTTGCGGTGAAGTTTGCACCCTTTACATCAAGGTCCTTGATGAGGGTCACAGAGTCTCCATCTTGAAGCTGAATGCCATTGGCGTCGACCACGACTTCCACCTCCTCTTGGGGCCCATCCGAACCCCGAGCAAGCGCCATCACAGTGTCGTCTAGGTCGACCCCTTCCATTGCCTCTGCAGCCCAACTCTCCGCCTTGAGCCGATTCAACATCCGCCAAGAGAGCGCCGCGACCGCTGGAACTTCGCTCCAGATGGACCCTTGCAGACAATACCAGTGGTTGATGTCCCCAATTTCGCCATCGAGCTGTGGACCACAGTTTCCGCACACCAGCACCGCATTGCTCTCGTCGAGGGCATGTGGGGTGAGCGACTCATGGTCACCACAGAGCTCGCATTGGTTGTCAGAACGTCGAATCAGTAAATCGAGCATTGGCCCTCCACCTGTGTTT
>CAWVVG010000695.1:0-1627 GCA_963932775.1 uncultured bacterium | reverse complement strand
CTCTGGCTGCGATGCCAGTGGTGCGGAGGCTGAGTACCTCAGTTCCGCCCCGGGTATTGCCACACTGGACGGCCTCCTCAGTCCGGAAGCCCTCATTCAGCTCCGGCACTTTTGTATGGCTTCGACGATCTGGAGCGATTTTCGCTACAACGGTGGGTATGTGGGGACTTCCCTGACCCAGGGCTTTGCCAACGGCTTGCTGCTTCAGATAGCGCGGGAGCTGCGGGCATCGATGCCCAGAGTGTTGGGCCCCCATCCACTGCGCCAGATGTGGGCGTTTAAGTACGATCAGCGACGGACTGGGGTTGGTGTTCACGCCGACGAGGCTGCGGTCAATGTGAACTTCTGGATTACGCCAGATGAGGCCAACCTGAATCCAGAGACGGGAGGCTTGGTCGTCTGGCGAAAGCGTGCGCCCATGGAGTGGAATTTCGAGGAAATCAATCGAGCGCCTGAGAAGCTTGTCGCATGGGTAAAGGCGAGCGGAGCGGAGAAAATTCGGATTCCATACCGGTCCAACCGGGCGGTCTTGTTTGACTCGAGTCTGGTCCACAGTACCGACGATTTCGAGTTTGCCCCTGGATATGGAAACCGCCGAATCAACATCACCATGCTGTTCGGAACACGGACCGGATAGGTGCACCCGATGGTGGTGCGCACATGATGTGGCTGAATGCTCTGATGGGTTGTTTGTTTGTTCTGAGTGCAGGGCTGCAGCTGAACGATCCGGACCCCATGGGCTGGGTGGTTGCTTACCTACTGGGTGCAGCGGCTTGCGCAGCCTGGCACCAAGGTTGGCTCACACGATGGAGGGCCTGGACGCTTGCTTTGGCGTACGGCGCGGCGGCTTTGTGGGTTTGGCTGGGGGTCCCAGATGGTGCGGAAGTCGCACATGCTTTGAGTCATTGGACGATGGTTGGGTTGGGGGCAGAGCCCGTCCGTGAGGCCGTTGGTTTGGGGCTGGTCGCGGTGTGGATGGATGTGTTGGGTTGGCATCAACGGGATTGTTCAGCCACCGGCTAGGTACTTGAACCATGAAGGAAGGGCTGAGAAATACACAACCGTGAAGGCTTCAGCCCGAACAGGGCGCCCGTATATTTAGAGGTCTGCCGCGATGTTCATTCCTATGTTGCATCTTTTTTGGGTGTGGTTCGGATGTGAAAGGCTGGTATCATGGGGCTCACCCCGTGCTCGAGGAAGACCATGCTGACCCGAACCCTTCGCATTGCTGTTGTGGGCTTATCGTTGATTTGTTTCACCCTTTTCCCTGGCCAGGGGTTTGCCCATTCCCCGGGCTTGTCCGTTTCGCTGGGGTCCAACCCCATTCGTACCACGGCTGGGATTATCGACTTGGGGGCCACGACGGTTGCGAGTGCGATCATTGGGGCACCCGCAGATCAAGACTTGGTGCTCACTGACCTTGTGCTGGGGATCTCGACTGAGAACGATGATGCGCGCATCTCTGGGCTGCTGAGTCTACAGGGGTCAGATGGGACAGACTACGGCGTCTATGTTCTTCAGATTGGTCGGATTTATGATGGTGGTGGGGCTGGAGGGTCCCGCGAATACGTGGGAACCACCGGTATTCGAATTCCTGCAGGGGTCTCCGTTTCGCTCATTTGGACGA
>CAWVVG010000694.1:0-1628 GCA_963932775.1 uncultured bacterium | reverse complement strand
TGAACCGCCCGATCTGGTCCTGATGGACATCCGGATGCCAGGACTCGATGGCATCGCCGCGACACGGACAATTCGTACGTGGGAAGATGAGCAGAAACAAAGCCATGTGCCCATCCTAGCGATGACCGCCGACCTCGAAATCCGACAGATCTCCAACTATGGTGCAGCGGGAATGAATGGCCTGCTCAGCAAGCCGGTCACCCGGGATAAGCTCGAAGAAGCCATCCAAGGGTGGGCCGTACGCCACGAACCTGAACTCGGTAAATAGAGTACCAATACAACCCGCGGTCCTCGCCCATCCGGACAACTCCGTTCTCACACACACCAAAGACTGGATAGACGGAATCGCTCTGACCCCGAGGCCAAGCATGCAGACCGTAGACTCAGTGCCAACCTTGGCACCCGCAGCAACAATCAAGGAAGACACCTACCGACTTCATCGGCGTTTCGACCGCATGGGGAGACTGGTGGGTGACGACGCCATGAAGCGCCTGTTGGGTGCACGCGTGACAGTGATCGGGCTGGGTGGAGTGGGATCATATGCCGCAGAAGCACTGGCCAGGAGTGGGATTGGGCACCTGACCCTAGTGGACTTTGACCTGGTCTGCATCACCAATTCCAACCGACAACTGCAGGCCATGCGTGGCACCGTTGGCAAGCCAAAGGCAACCGTGTTGGCAGAGCGACTGAGAATGATAAATCCCGCGGCTACCATCAAAGCTGTCCCTCTGTTCTATGAAGCGCGCTTGGCCGACAAGCTGCTGCCACCGGGTACCGATTTCGTGGTCGATGCCATCGACAATGTGACCGCAAAATGCCACCTCTTGGCAACCTGCCGAGACCGTGGAATTCCGGTGGTCTGCTCTACGGGTGCCGCCGGACGCTGGGACCCCACAGCCATCCAGACCGCTGATCTCGCCGACACCAGCAGGGATCGCCTCGGAAAGGCCGTGCGACGGATCTTGCGCCAAGACTACGACTTCCCCCGAAAGGGACCGTTTGGGATTCCAGCTGTCTTCTCAACCGAACTTCCTAAACAGCCCATTGACCTCCGCTATGACGAAGAAAATGGTTTTCAATGCGTATGTCCGAACGGTGAAAACGAGGTGCATGTTTGCGAAGACCGGAGTGTCATTTGGGGCACAGCCGGCTTCGTCACCGGCACCTTTGGTATGACCGCTGCGAGCGTCGTGGTTCGGTCATTGGTCGAGCAGTCCCGATGAAGCCGACCCTTCATGCTGGGGGTGTTTCAGAGCTTGTCGTGCTCGACCCAGATCACCCTGGCTTTCGAGACACGGTCTATCGAGACCGCCGAAATGAAATCGCCCGCATCGCCTTCGACTACGAGACTGGGAATCCCGTTCCGATGGCACCATACGCACCGGAAGAACATGCCGTATGGGCGAACATCTGGGAGGCGCTGACGCCCTTGCATCACGCCCATGCAGCAAAGGAAATCATAGAATTACAAGGCTTTCTGCCGCTGGGTACACGTCGAATACCACAGCTGTGTGAGTTGAACCGGCAGCTCGAAAACACCGCTGGATTCCGAATGGAGCCCGTTGCCGGCCTTGTCACTGCCCGTACCTTCATGCGGTACCTCGGTCAGCGGGTTTTCTTGTCCACCC
>CAWVVG010000693.1:0-1631 GCA_963932775.1 uncultured bacterium | reverse complement strand
TGTGCGGGTGTTCTTCGTATGGTGGGCCAATTGAGCACCAAGTCCACGAAAGCACAATCTGGGCTGGGTCGAAGGCCGCTCGCTACAACCACACCATCATCGGCCAAGAAAGGACGTACTTCTCGCAACAGTGAGACCAATACTTTGTCGGGAAGGGCGGACAGGAGGCCCGGCAAGATGACCGCCTGCCCGGTCTCAGTTTGGGCAGGAAATGGCGCGCCTGGAGTCCAATAAATGGGCTGAAGGTGGGGGGCAAGTGTGGCCCCTTGTATCGAGGGGTGGCTGGTTCCAAGCACCCAGATCGGTGGGCCTTCATCGAGCTCCTGTGCAAAGGAGATCGCAGCTTTGATGGCGCTGTGCTGGCCTCGAAAAGAGGGGAGGTCGGATAACCAGGTGGTTAGGGTTTCCACCATCGAAGGGGGCCCTTCCGGCTCTGTAGCGGGTTGACTCATCAGGGCGGGTGTGGTTCCAGGTTCGCGCCGAAGCAGCTGGTAAACCGCTGGAGCCGTTTCAAGGTGGCTGCCGATCTCATTCTCGAGAACTTTTGCCAATTCGCTGTGCTTTGTGGAGGACATTGCGGTTGGGTTGAGCCCGCTGAGGTCCGATAGGAGTTCGTCCAGAGTCCCACGGAGCCCATCAACTGATTCGTTTGAGAATGTGCCGGGAATGGTCCGCCCAAGCCATTCCCGCAACCTTTTCTTTGCCCGTTTGGCCGCGTCGCGGACGGTTACAAGGTCTGTGGCGTGATTGTCATCCTGCGGTCTGGACAAGCTGCTCTTCCTTTCTTTGGACGGGGTGCGGGGCTCTCAAACTTAGGGTGTACAGGTGTGCCGTACGTCCATCTCTTGGCTATTTGTACAGCACGCCAATGCTCACGCTGTGGGGCCCAGGGGAGGCTCCGCGTACTTGGACCACAATGTACACGCTGGCTGCTGTCTGCGGCTTAATGGTGAGATTGGGCGATCTGCCGTGGTCGGTGGAGCGTGCAATCTCCTCACCCCGGCTGTCGTAGACTACCAGCTCGAGAAGCGACACACCTGTGTCCGCACAGCTTCGAACCACATACTCTCGGTTCGAGAACAACGCAGTCTTGATGGTCTGAAACTGGGAAACCTCCAAGTCCTTTGTGCTCACTGCCCGTACGGAGTATCCCTGCTCTTCAGTTTCCCACATTTTGGTCTGCAGGCAGCTCTCCGTGGCATCCGAGGCCAGTGCGGGAGTCGCAAACAAGGCGGTTGCCCACAAGGCGGGGCCAAGCCACATTAGAGAATTCCAAGAAGCGCGCCGGTCAGCGACGTGATTTCGGATACGTCCGATTCCGTCATTGGGTCCGTTTTTGCTGCAATGGCCTCGAGCTTGGCGAGGGACGCTGAGAGATGCTGAATGACGGTATTTGCATCATCTTCACCCTTTTGGGCCGTGTATTCCTTGAAGTACTCGACAATCATGGGCTGCTTGAGCATTTGGTCGCATACTTGCGGCTTACCGGCAGCCATGGAGGCCTTGGCGATGAGGTGAACGCCCTCCATCCAGGAACCAGCCTGAATCATGGGGACGATTGACGCCTCACCTTCGAATTCGAGCTCTGGTATGGCCACGGCGGAGAGTTCATCCATCTCATCCAAGAGATC
>CAWVVG010000692.1:0-1634 GCA_963932775.1 uncultured bacterium | reverse complement strand
GGCATTTGGCCGGGGTGGGGTGTTTACTCCTGTGCTCGAGGCGGTCGGAATCGAGGTGGCGTTTACTCGGTGGGGGGCGGTGGTTGCGGCAGCGGTCGTGGGCTTTCCGCTGTTGTTGATCCTGGTGCGTCAGGCCATCGAGTCTGTGGACATTCGCTATCCCACCATTGCCCAGACTCTGGGGCTCAGTCCCTTTTACGCCTTCATGCGCATCACTTTGCCCATGGCACTTCCCGGTATCATCGCGGGATGTGTGCTCGCTTTTGCTCGGGCCTTGGGTGAGTTCGGAGCCACGGCCATGATCGCCGGAGATCAGCCGGGTGAGACCCGTACCCTCGCTCTGGCTGTCTACGCCTTGGCCGAGGTGCCTGGGGGCGAGGATGCTGCGGCGACCTTGGTATGGATCTCTCTGGGCCTCTGTGCCGTGGCATTGGTGGCCTATGAGCGTCTCGTCTGGCGGCAACGTCGCCGGACAATGGAGCTGCGATGAGCCAGACTCCTTTCTTTGAACTCAAGCTCAGCCATAGGCTGAGTGATCGCTTTGCGCTGGAGATAGAGATTCAATCGTCTGCGCGCTCCATCGCGCTCTTTGGACCATCTGGGTGTGGAAAGTCTTCGGTGCTCTCGGTGTTGGCAGGGTTGATCCAGCCTCAGGATGCGCGCTTAGTCGTAGGTGGTCGCGTGCTTCAGGCCGGTTCCGAAGCACTGCCGCCCCGAAAGCGTTGCGTTGGGCTTGTGGTTCAAGATGCCATGCTGTTTCCATTGTTGGATGTGCGCTCCAATCTCCGGTTTGGGCGGGCCCGTGCCACTGGAAAGACATCCTTTGATGACGTGGTCAAGTTGCTGGAGATCGAGGGCCTGCTTGACCGGCAGGTACGAAACCTCAGCGGCGGTGAGAGCCAGCGGATCGCACTCGGTCGGGCCCTTCTCTCTGAGCCGGATTTGCTGCTCATGGATGAGCCCTTCGCCCCATTGGATGCGGCCCGTCGGGATCGCTTGGTCGGCATGTTGAACGAAATTCGCCAAGGCTGGAACCTTCCGATGGTCTTGGTGAGCCACAATCCGGCAGACATTCGCTCTCTGTCAGATGAGGTCTTTCGGATGGACCACGGCAGGATAGTAGGCCAGGAACGCATCGACCGTTCCGAGGGGAGTTCATGAGTTTGACTGCTGCGCGCCTGAGGGTGATTTATCTTGTCGGGGTTGCGGTGGTCGCATTCCTCCTGCCCCATGCCTCCTGGGTAGCGGCTCTGCTGCTGGTGCAAGTGGTCTACGGGAAGGTCGTCGGTTTGACCTGGGCAGAGATTGCCCGGGTGCCCCAGAGACTCTGGGTATTCCTTCTCATTTTGACAGTGACCTTCGCGTTGCTGCCGGGCGCCCGGGTCAGTTCGGACCAAGCGTGGACGGTGGATTTCCATCTGTTCGCCCTTCAGGTGTACCCGGCTGGGTTGGCAGAAGCGGGCCGGATGTGCCTGCGGCTTCTGACCGTGGTGTTTACCTCCGTTGCGGTTCGACGCTCAGGTGATCCGAGCTCTCTGGCCCGAGGGTTGGGTGGGCTGGGTATGCCTCAAGTGTTGTCTTTGTCCATCGATGCGACCCTTGCCATCTTGGGCGGTCGTGGCGGTGGCGGTGGC
>CAWVVG010000691.1:0-1636 GCA_963932775.1 uncultured bacterium | reverse complement strand
GGTACGATGAAGGTGAGGTCTTCGGTTCCCAATAGCGTGGTGCCATCGCCGTAGATTTCGAGGGTCATCGGGAAGCTTTGGTCAATGGTAGATGCGGGCACTGAGCCCATGATCTCTACACCAAAACCAAGGCTTACCGGTGTCGCTCCCACGGTCACATTGGTGTAGACCGGAGGGCTCACGACGGTGGTGAAGCCGTATGTGTTTCCAGTCACCACTGCGGTCACATTGCTGAAGGTCACATTGTCCAGCATGCCCTCGATGGCATCTACGATTGTGCTGCGGAAGGTCGCCGATGAGCCGGACCAGGTGAAGACGAGCGGGTCGTTGACCAGGCCATCGCTGTCCGCTTCGTACAGGGAGTCTGTAGCGATGGCGAGACCGTCCATCTGGCTCAGTCCGGTCGCAGCGCCAGTTCCCACACCGATCAAGCGGGCACCAAGGTTGGTTGCTTCATCGACGACGTCGCTGCTTCCGGCTGTGAAGGTGGCTGCAGGAGGCACAGAATAGCCAGCATCGGGGTCTCTCAGTTGTGTGTCGGTTGCATACACAACAACCGGAAGACTTCCATCCCGGAAACCAAATCCGCCAATCTGACCGCCGCCGACGGTGGCCGGATCTTCGGAACCAAGAACAGCACCAGAGAAGACATCGTCTCCAGCGGAGATGAACGGCCGGACATCGGTTCCAGCATCGAGGGCGCCATCACCGTTTTGGTCGTAGCCAAAGCCAGTGAGTGACTGAAAGATTCCTTCAACCGCAGACTCTGGAGCATCCCAGCCGCTGTGAATAGTTGTGGCATCCAGGGCTGCCTGAACCGGGACCTGGTCGGTTGTGATTTGCTGTTGCAGGATGAATGGCAAGTCCGATCCGGAACCCATTCCATCATAGTTGTAGTCATCGAAGGTTCCGTATCCGTAGGCACCATCGGGGATACTCAGGCCCAGCTCGTCGACGATGTCACCAAACTCAGAAGCCATGGCGTTCGCAGTAGAGCTCATGGAGCAGGTGGTGTCGATCAAGAAAGCCACATCGACTTGGTTGACCTCGAGGTCGAGCGAGTGCTCGGTGACTTCTCGGACATCGTCATAGACTGGGTCGGGCTCACCGGTGTCGGTGGGCTCACCGGTGTCGGTGGGCTCACCGGTGTCATCTCCAGCGCAGGGGTCGTCTACTTCGCAAGGATCATCGCAGCCGCAACAGTCGCTCTCTATGGTGATTTCGTTGTTGATATTGATGTCGGCCTGCTCTTGATTGGCACAGGCCACGAGTAGAAAAATAGGGGCAAAATTCATGGGTAAAGTCGTCATGGTTTTCTCACTTGAGTGGGGGACGAAAGCCCGTGATTACAGGCTTTCCAACATTCAAGGGTGACAAACTTCAAGAGTTTCAACGCAGACGCAGAATTACAGTAAATAGGCCGAACCGGGGAAGAACTCGCGAAGATTCGTGAGGCTCAGCAACTGGAAGTAGTGGAACTTAGACAATCACTTACGGTTATCTTTTCTATTGAAATACTGGACGATCGGCATCGGCATCGGCGTCGGTGTCTGCGTCGGCATCGGCGTCGGTGTCTGCGTCGGCATCGGCGTCGGTGTCCGCGTCCGAATCAGCGTCCGCGTCCGAATCAGCGTCC
>CAWVVG010000690.1:0-1643 GCA_963932775.1 uncultured bacterium | reverse complement strand
TGGAAACAGGTGTTGCTGTTGGTCTTGTTTGGTGCTGGCTTGTCAATCGGTCCAGTTTCACAGACCATGCTGCGGGTTGTGCCTCGAGAGGGGACTGCACAGGTGGCGGAGATTCTCCGTGGGATTGAGCTCTCCAAGCTGAGAAACAGTCCGAACAACGAACTTCGGGCCGCGTGTGAATATGAGCCGTCAACAATGGTCAGTCTCTATGGGCTCACCCGACCGTGTGCTATCGCTCTGCAGGCAGACAATGCTGAACGGGTCGACGACGGACTGCCCTGGGGCCTGGCGCTCACTCTGGCCCTGTTCATGGTGGCTTTGTTGCCAGGAAATGGCGGGCGCCGTCAGTCCTGGATTGCAGCGATAGCGCTCATTCCATTTTTGGGAATGACCCTCATCATGTCCCGCTGGATTATCGTCACCCCCCGCTACATGATGCAGATCGCGGCCCCCGCCGCGGTGGTGGTGCCCGTCGCGGTGGCCCAGCTGTGGCGAACGCTTTTTCGCGGCCGGAAGTTGAATCGCTTGGCATTCTTGGCGCCGATTTCCTTGGGCCTGTGGCTGGTATGGAGCGGACCCATTCACGAGTCGATACCGCCCCTGGAGTCTTCGTCTACATACAAGATGATGGCACCTGTGGTGTCGTTAATCGAGAATGACATGGGCCCGGACGAGGTGCTTCTCGACTGCTCCGAGAGCCACATCGAAGTCGCTGTCCTTCCTCGTTTGCTTCACGGTGGGGCACAAAATCACGAAGGCCATGATTGGCCTCGCTGTGCGTCGTGGCTGAAGGACCCGGAGGGAGAAGCCGGAGCCTATATTGTTGTGGGCAGCCGGACGACAGTGCCCGGGTTGAGGTGGCTCAGGCTGCCGCCACCGTGGCAACAAGTCTTGAGGAAGGACGGCCAAGGTCAGACGATTCGGGTCTGGAAGCTTGAGGCTGGGTTCAATCCCTGACCCGAAGGTCCAGGAACCGAGAGACATGCTGGGCCCACGCTTGCGGTGTTCCTCCGCCAGTGATGTGGCGGACGCACTCATCTGCGATGTGAACACAGTGGTCGATATTGCAGTGTAAATACAGCCCCTGTCTCCCGATTGGAAAGATGCTTCCCAGGCTTGATACCTCGTCTAAGGCCGCTCTCCAGCGGTCGAGCCAACCCAGTGTGTACATTGGGTATACCCGGGGCTCAAAGGTCTGTTGGATGTCTTGAATTCCTTGGCCAGGGGGCAGAATTCCCGCATGCTGGAGCTGCGCCTCAATGGTGTCGCGCTCCCTGCAGAAGTCCATGTCGGGTCCCCAGCGGCCCTCCGGGATTTCAATGCACAGAATATCCACATCTGGGTCCTGCATTTCCTCGGAAAAGCGGGCTGGCTGTGAGACTCTTCCAAACCAGTAATCGGCTTCAGGAAGGTAGAACGTGTCGGTTGGACCAATGGTTCCGCTCGGCACGGCGACATGCATCAAGTACAGTCCCCGGTGGCTCAAGCCGTGGTCTGGTGCGAGGGCAGAGAGGTGGCCGGAAAAGAGAACCGCGCCGGGCCAATCCTTCAAATCGTCGGCGGTGACCTGGGTGTCGTATTGGATCTTGATACCAGCGACGTCCAGCCCGGTGAGCAAGTAGTCCACCAAGGCGGTCATCCCG
>CAWVVG010000689.1:0-1644 GCA_963932775.1 uncultured bacterium | reverse complement strand
CCTTGGTGATCGCACAATTTCTTGCTGACGAAGGGCTGATCACCTGCGACCCTCATTCAGCTGTCGAGACCGGTGCACAAGCCTTGTTCTTCCCCCACGGTGTGGGCCACCTCATCGGGCTGGATGTCCACGATCTCGAGAACTTTGGTGACCGCGCCTCGTACCCCCCTGATAGGTCCCGTTCACCACAGTTCGGCGCAGGCTACCTCCGACTGGACTTGGACCTGGAGCCCGGCATGGTGGTCACCGTTGAGCCCGGCTTCTACGTGGTACCCAGCATTCTTGAGAACCCCACGCTTCGGGATCGGTTCGCTTCCCAAGTAAACTTCGACAAAGCTGCAGAGTGGGCAGGCTTTGGAGGAATCCGAATCGAAGATGACGTGGTCGTGACCGAGGGTGATCCCGAGGTGCTCACTGGCTCCATCCCAAAATCAGTAAAAGACGTCATCGAGGCGGTCGGGGCATCCTGACCGAACCAAGCCCTGACCTACCAGCGGTTCTGCAACACCGTGTCCCGCAAGAATCGCGTATCCGAGTCCGGATAGTCGGTATTGTAGTGAAGCCCCCGGCTCTCACGACGTCGCAAGGCACACTCCACTACCAGCTCAGCAACGGTAGCGAGATTCCGCAACTCGACCAAATCGCCCGTTAGCTTGAAGTCCCAATAGTGGGTCTGAATCTCTTCCTGAACCAAGTCGATGCGCTTTCGCGCCCGGCGTAAGCGGCGATTGGTCCGGACGATACCCACGTAATTCCACATAAAGCGGCGTACTTCATCCCAGATTTGGTTGATCACCACCTGCTCATCCGGCTCCCCTGCCGTTCCAGAATCCCACAAGGGAAGAGTTTTCTCCAGTTCGGTACAGTCCAAAAGCGGAATCGCTGCGGCGGCGGCATCGGCTGCGTACACGGCCCCCTCCAACAAGCTGTTGCTGGCCAAGCGATTGGCCCCGTGAAGGCCGGTGCAGGCCACTTCACCGATGGCAAAGAGATTCCGAATGTCCGTTTGTGCACTGCTATCGGTGACCACCCCGCCGCAAAAGTAGTGGGCAGCGGGTACGACTGGAATCGACTCCTTGCTCATATCAATGCCCAAGGACTGGCAGCGGGCATCAATCGTCGGGAAATGGTGTTCGATGGCCGCTCGGTCCATGTGCCGCATGTCGAGCCATACACAGTCCTCCCCCCGACGCTTGATCTCAGCATCGATGGCGCGGGCCACGATGTCTCGCGGAGCAAGCTCCTTGCGCTCGTCGTAGCGAACCATGAAGGCTTCACCGCCTCCATTTCGCAAGATGCCACCCTCTCCCCTAAGGGCTTCACTGATTAGAAAATTTCGAGCTTCTGGGTGGAACAAGCAGGTCGGGTGGAACTGCACAAACTCCATATTGGCCACCCGAGCACCGGCGCGCCATGCGATGGCCACACCATCCCCAGATGCAACATCGGGATTGGATGTGTACAGATAGACCTTCCCTGCACCACCGGTGCACAACGAAATGACCTTGGCCGCGATGGCCTCCACCTCGCCAGTCACCGTGTCCAGCGCGTACAAGCCCACTGCTCGATCCGGCACTGGAGACAGCTCTCCTCGCCTTCGCGCCAGGCTGCCCTCCGTTACCAAATCCACCACCATCCTATGTT
>CAWVVG010000688.1:0-1687 GCA_963932775.1 uncultured bacterium | reverse complement strand
CATCCGCGTCGGCATCCGCGTCGGCATCCGCGTCGGCATCCGCGTCGGTATCCGCATCCGCGTCGGCGTAAACAGCCGGCTTATCAATCGCTCCGCCACAACCCACGGCCAAAGGCATCACCAACATCGCAAAGATAAAAATACGCACAGACACCCCAACCGTTGCAGTGGGAACTCTACACGATGCGTGGCTTAACGTTGACCAAACTTGCCATAGAACGCAGGCAATACCAAATTGACCGCTGACGCAACCCCTGCCCGTTTTGTCACAATCAGCACCACTAGGGCCATCAAAACAATCCAAACACTGCCCAGGCGAATTAAAGAAAACAAGCTGGAGGTATGGGTGCGAATTAATGTTGTAGGCGGTGGCATCATGGGCCTCAGTACGGCCCTGGCTCTGCACCGCTCTGGCCACCGGGTCACCCTATTCGAGCAAGGTCCCATCCCAAACCCATTGGGTTCCAGCGTCGACGACCACCGTCTCATTCGCCACGCCTATGGCCCCATGTCGGGCTACGCGCGGCTCATCAACCCCGCATTCGCTGCATGGGATCGCACATGGGCCGCACTCGGCCGCAGCTTTTACCACCCAACCGGCACGCTCATTGTCGCCCGAGAAGACACCTCCTGGGCCGAGGCATCTGTGGCCGAGATGGCGGCCCTTGGCGTTGACTTCCGCATGCTCGACACCAACGCACTGCACCGCCTGGCCCCGATGCTTCAATCAAATGGCGAGGCCTTGGTTGCCCATGTGGACTCGGGCGGGGTCTTGCTGGCGGACCAGATCGTTGCCGCCTTGGGAACCCACCTGCTTATGAATGGCGTCACCATCCGCACCCACACCCCGGTGGTCGACATCGACCCCGTGCGCGGCACCCTGATTACCGGCGGTGGCGAGCGCTTGCGGTCCGATGCCATTGTCGTGACGGCGGGTCCGTGGGTCCGCGCGCTGTGCCCCGAAGTCCGAGTAAAACCGAGCCGCCAGGTCGTCATTCACCTCGAGGGTCCTCCACCCCTACAAGCCGCCTGGACCCGAGCCCCGATGGTGCTCGACATTCACGGCGATGGCGGAATCTATGTGGTGCCACCCGTTGCCGGCACCCCGCTCAAAGTCGGCGACCACAGCTTTAGCCGGAAGGGCTACCCAGACGATGACCGTGAGCCCAAAGCCGCCGAAATAGAAGCCCTGTTTGAGGCCTGCCGCAGTCGCTTTGTGGACCTGGACCAATACAAAATTACCGGTGCCAAGACCTGCTTCTACACCGTTGCAGCCGAGGAACGCTTTGTACTCGAGCAACGAGACAGGTTGGTGCTGATGAGCGGCTTTTCGGGCCATGGCTTCAAGTTTGGAGCACTGATGGGCCACTTGGCGGCGGCGGTGGCCACAAAGAAGGCAGACCCTGAGTCCATCCGGTCCCTCGCTGCGGGAGAGATATCGGACCCCGTCGAAATCGAGCGGCTCACAGGGCAATGTCTGGCTTGAGCCTGCGGACCCTGGTTTCGAGACCAGCATCGGGGTCCCATACTGAAGTCACTGAGGACAGCGGTTGACCGGTGAAGACTCCATCCAGCAGATTCAGGGAGTGACAGCTGGACCACAAGCCTCGCCACCGCAGGCGCGTAGAAGACCATCCGCGTCGCACAAGCAGTCGCAGCCATCCGCCGTTGTTCCCGCGATGTCTCC
>CAWVVG010000687.1:0-1687 GCA_963932775.1 uncultured bacterium | reverse complement strand
GGATTTTCGAGACACGGATTCCGACGGCGACTGGATTGAAGATAGGTACGAGGAAATCACGGATATGGACGGCGATGGCATCCCTGGGTGGCGCGATCCGAGGTCCGACAGTGAGACTCCACAGCTGATGCTCGTGGCCATTTCAACCGAGTTCAACAGCCCCGTTGGAATCGACTACCATCAATCCTCAGGCACGGTCATCGTGAGCGTACATTACCCAGATGGCGTGCCCTACAACTTTGAGCGGATCTTGTCTGACGGCACCCATGTGCAATTCTCGGAGTTCTCGAATCTGACCGACGAGGTCAAGATCGCGACGACTCGTTCAGAGAATCCCGGGGGTTTCTTGGCGGGCACTTTGTTTGTGGGCAACGGCATCGATGGTCAGATTGTTCGAATCTCATCGGACGGTAGTGCCATCGATAACCCCTGGGTGGACCTGCCCAATGACTCGAATGGTCTGATGCGGGGGTCGCTGTATGTGGACCGAACGGGCGCATGGGGAGGCGACCTTGTGGTGTGTACCACCAATGGTGAAGTCTGGCGGGTAGACAATGCAGGAAGCCCCACCCAGGTCGCCGATGTCGGTGTGCACCTCGAAGGTTTGATGCTCGTTCCGCCGTCGGTGGAACGCTACGGCCCGTTGGCGGGCAGGGCCATTGCTGGCGCTGAAGGCGAAGGCCTGCTTTATGCCTTCGCGACCGACGGATCGTACGACACCTATGCCTTGGGTGTGAACGTCGAGGACATCGAGATCATCATGCCCGGAGAGAACTTCTTCGGCGTGAACTACGGCAGCTCACGCTTGGTGGGTACCCCGGCGGCCTATTTCTCCCCGGTTGTGGGGGACATCATGTTGGTCCAAGAGAATGTAGAACCCCCAGCAACGGGCTTGTACCGACTGCGTTGGACGGGCGAGGCCCTGGTAGTCGAGATGTTCCCTCTCGCAGAAGGCTCCTATGTGCCTGCACAGTGGGAGCATGCAACCTTCGCCGGTGCAGGAATCCGTGAAGTGCCGGATGATGGATGAGTGATGGTTATTCACGCCTGCTTCGGGCTCTCCCGGGTTAGTGAGGCCTCTCACCGAGGAGAGTGTGATGGATGACCTGGATACCGTAGAGCTTCACAAAGTTTTGAACACAATCATGGAATACGAGTTGGCGGGGGTAGTGCGCTACACCCATTACGCGTTGATGGTGCGTGGGCCCAACCGCATTCCGATCGTGGACTTCTTCAAGGCCCAGGCCACGGAGTCGCTGGAGCACGCCCAACAGGCAGGTGAGATTCTCACCGGACTGGAGGGACACCCAACGGTGGACATCGCACCGATCAAGGAGACTCATAAACACAGCATCGGTGCACTCCTCCGAGAATCCCTCGAGCACGAGATGGCGGCCGTCGCGGTGTACAAGCAACTGCTGACCGTAGTGGCAAATCGGAGCATCTACCTGGAGGAGTACGCCCGCGGGCAGATCGGCCTCGAGGAGCTCCACACAATGGAAATCAACAAGATGCTGAGAGACTACGAAAGCTGATGCGCGTCATGTTCGGTTTTTTGTTGGTGCTGGCCTCCGCTTGTGGTTTTGAAGCGGAACCCTCCAATGTTTCGGAGGTGACTGCCGCCAAGACCGTGTTGACGGTGTATTCGGGCAGAGGAGAGTCACTGGTTGGTGAACTGTTCGAACAG
>CAWVVG010000686.1:0-1690 GCA_963932775.1 uncultured bacterium | reverse complement strand
TCCAGTGGTGGATGGCGACAACGCTCATCGGCCGATGTCCCCCGACGACTACCCCTTCTTGAAGACCACGACGGTCCAGGCAGACCCGCTGGAGTCTCGCTTTCCGGTGCCCGCTGGCTACCAGAGAGTGCAACTGACGAAGGGTAGCTTTGGAGAATGGCTGAGACGCTTACCCGTCACCAAGGGCAAGGCCGTAGTTCGATCTTTTAACGGTCGACTGCTCCGAGCGCCGGCCGCCGCTGTTGTGCCCCTCGACATCGGGTCGGGCGACGTTCAGCAGTGTGCGGACTCGGTCCTGCGACTCCACGCAGAATTTCAATGGAAGCGGGGTGCAGCGGATGAGCTGTCCATTCATTTTACATCTGGCGATGAGTCGAACTGGAAAGCCTGGCGGGAAGGCGAGCGCTTTGAGATCGCAGGCTCACGGGTCAAACGGACCCAAAATAAGGCCGTAAACAACACCCATATTGAATTTCGAAAGTGGCTGCAGCACAGCTTTCTCTATGCCGGCACACGCTCACTGAAGCTGGATTCAACGGCGGTTCCCTTGACCGAAGCCCTACAGCCTGGAGACTTCTTTGTGAGTCCCGGGAGCCCAGGCCATGCCGTCATCATCCTCGATGTGGCCCATGCCCCTGGAAAACCCTCTGTGGCCCTCTTGGGTCAAGGCTTTATGCCCGCACAGAGCTTTCATGTGTTGGAGGACCGGGGTGGTCACATGATAGACGGCTGGTTTGTGTTGCCGGATGGCCCCGATGGACAGCTGATCAATCCGTCTTGGTCTCCATTTCCACGCAGCAGCGCACTTCGTTTTCCCGGGTCTTGAGCCGAACTGCAGACACCACCTGGCTCACCGCTTCCTCAGCTTGGTGAGTTCCTCCTGTGAGGCGGGCTTGTGTACCTCAACAACCGCTCAGTGAGATCACGGTATTTCTTGGCCCGCCCACTGCGCTACAAGCCCCACGCTGAAGGGGTACCACCCAACCACGGTATAGGCCGAGATGGTGGACGGAGGTTTCTCTGCCAGACATCTAAGGCCCGGGCGGCCACTGAATGCCCACAAAGGTGCACCTCATCCACCAACTCTGAGAGCGGTTTAACAAAACCTGACTGTCCCAAACCGGAACCTTTAAGGCCTCCCATCGAGCCTGCCTGAGCCGCAAGGCTCATGACAATGATAAATATTCCGATCATGAAATAATGGGAGCACTCAAATCCGACCGTGGAGCCATCTTCTCAGGCAGCCACCCTATGAACCGAAAGGCTCCCCTGGGATTCGGATCGGCATCCGACAGCCAAACCGAGACACCTGAAGGCGAAGCCACCGCCCATACCGACATCGAAAATACCCTTCGTTTGGTGTACAATCAATGCCGAGTGCAACGGTGGGGAGGGGTTATTTTGGACCCAGCCGCACATCACAGGCTCTACGCACTCAATGGCGCGGTGGTTTAATGCGGTTCCCAATCCTTTTCTCGGCTCTGGTCCTGACTGGATGTTCTGAGGCGGGTGTCACCAAATACAACTCAGACCCTGAGGTCTCCATCACCTCTCACCGAGATGAGGATACCGTACGAGAGGGTGTAGCCGAGCTGCTGCGAGGGCAAGTGGGCGACCCCAACCACCCCATCTCAGCCCTCTCCGTCACCTGGCTCATCGATGATCGAGAAGTGTGTCCAGAGAGTGCCCC
>CAWVVG010000685.1:0-1690 GCA_963932775.1 uncultured bacterium | reverse complement strand
ACATCGAGCGGGCCCGCACCGCATACTTCTCCGCCATTGATGCCGCTGTTCCCGGTGCGGGGGTCATCATCGATGCCCTGCCCCTCAATGCGGTCGCCATCGGCCTAATCCACAGGCTCTTTCCCGAGTCCATGATCATTCGTTGCGTACGCCACCCCTGTGAGGCCGTACTCAGGACATTTTTTAAAAACTACAAGCTCAACCCGGTGACCTGCCACTTCGACCGACTCGAACGAACTACCACGGCGTATCTGGCGACTTCAATGGTCTCCCAACAGGTGGAGCGTTCCCTGGGGATCGAGGTCGCCACCATTCATTTCGAAGACCTCATGACGAGTCCGGAACCATTCGTGAAGGCCATTGCCCAACACGCAGGCATCGAGTGGTCCAAGCCACTGGTATTCGCACCTCGTTCCACCCTGGACCGCTGGCCCCACTACCGAGCCGACCTGAGTCGGTGGCTAACGGAACTGCTGCCGGCCGCCAAGAGTCTTGGCTACCCGGAGAAGTAAGCGCGGGCATCCGAGAAGGCTGCAACCAGTCCGCCCGACTGCAAGTCGATCCACACTAGGTAGTCGCTTGCGACCGTGACTGCGTGGGCAGCGATCAACGCACCGGGTGGAGCATGCCGCAGGACATCAACCACCCGATATGCAGCCACTGCACGCTCCAGCTCTCCATCGCTCAAGAACTTTGAACGGTGTGCTTTCCACAGTGCGAGAAGAACCTCTCGCTCATCGGCAACCTTGGCAGCCTTCACGTCGATATCTCCCACTCCGGGCAGACTCGCGCTGATCAATACCTGAATCTTGTCGGTCAGCGTCTGACAGACTTGTTCCTCGACTACGCTCTCCGCAGTCGCCGCTTCCCGTGCCGCTTCAAGCGCAGACTTGGGACGGACGGCACGAGCGGCCAAGCGCTCTACACGAGACAACTTCTGGCCGTACCTAGGCGCCGGAGCCTCATCGGCCTCGGGGGTGGGAAGTTGGTTCAAGGCAAACAAGGCCTCTGGTTTGCTCTCAGTCCAGTCGTCGGAGGGTGGGAGCTCACCGATAAATTGTACGTTTTCGTTGTGCTTTGGCTTCAACGGGCCGGCACCGCCCACAGCTTCGCCATGCGTGACAGGCAGCTCTGCCGCCGCCGGTATTGATGCCATTTCAGTCGGATCGTCTTCCATCTCGAGACTGGATGGAAAGCCTGAAACCGGCATCGTTACGGCTGCCCGTGGCCTGATTTCCGTTACGTCGCCAGCTTCCCCTCCCACATCCTGCCTGACTTCTCCAGGGTCCGGAGCATCAAAGAGACTGGACAAGGGATCAAAGCCCTTCTTACGATCTGACATGGTGCGCATCCTGATGACGGAACCGAAGGGTCCACAATCTGAGTTACGGTTTAGCTCATGCAACCCCCTCACCGCAACGCATTTGAATGGGAAGGTCTACTCGAACGAGGAGCGATCCCGGTATTTCTGATTCGTCACGGACAAACTGCATGGAACAAGGAACGCCGTTTTTTGGGGCGTTCGGACGTTCCATTGGACGAGGATGGCCATGAACAAGCTCGGTTATTGGCCGGCGCCCTCAGCAATATTCCTCTCGAAGCGGTGTACTCAAGCCCCCTCGCCCGCGCATGGGCGACAGCCATGAAGCTCGGGGAGGTCCACGGCCTGCACCCTCAGGCCCTACCCGAC
>CAWVVG010000684.1:0-1694 GCA_963932775.1 uncultured bacterium | reverse complement strand
CTCCCAGATTCCGTCGATCTCCCGCTCCAAACGCCAGCCATCGGGTCGGGCCAGGCCGTGAACCGTGATGGGTGTGTAGCCAAGCCCGCCGACCAGCGTGAACTGCACCGCCGTCGTGCCCGCCGATGCGTTCAGCTCAACGGGGTGGGTCCGGACGACGGTTCCCACCGTCGGTGTCACATCCAACTGGTTGCCGTCGGCAAGCTCGATCATCATCTCGGTGCTCTGGTAGTCCTCGCTGGGCATGTCCGTGAGGTAGTCGGACTCTCCGTAGTAGGCGCTCTTGAGTGCTGGCGGGACCAAGTACTCTACTGTGGCTGTGACCACGCTTCCTGCGGGCACCACCGGTGAACTGGAGTCGTAGGGAATGCCCAATTCAAAGGCCATCTGGGACCACCCGCCGTTGTAGGTGCGCACCATATTGATGTGGGGAGTGGTGGTGGTCTCGCCACCGATTTGGGCCTGGTACGCCCGAACAACAAAGCCCACATTGGCCACGTTTTCTGGCAAGGAATCCCCCGTCCGGTCGTTCTCGTACAGCATCACCCAGGGTGCATCTCCATCGATGGCGATGCCCCGATCCGACTCGGTCTCGTAGCCACTCGTCATGTGGTCGGTGGTCTCCTCGTCGAAGATGACCCCGGACGTGTCTCCGTATGCATACCGACCGAAGCCGTTGTCGGCGTAGCGGTCGGCGGCCACCTGAAACAAGGCCAAGCGGTCGTAGCTCACGTCCTCGAGGAAGGTGTACTCAAAGTGGTAGTAGGCCCGGACCAAGTCATCGGTTCGGCCCAGCTGGGTTGAGATCTTCGCTTGAATCTTTCCATCTCGGGTGAGTCCCGAGTAGATGACGTTTGTGAGGTTGGGTCCAGTGTATGCGTAGTGGGTTCGCATCCGGCCCAGCTGATGAGAAGGAAACGAGGCGTACCCAGCCGAGCTCTCGTAGACCAAGAAGCTCGCCCCTCCCACGTTTCCGCTCCAGCCCCACTCGCTCGCGGAGTTCACCAAGAAGGGACGCACATCGTCCACTTGAGACCGGCCCAAGGTCATGTCTGGGTCGTAGGTGATGGACTCGCCCCAGTCGCCGAGGGAGGACTCGTCCCATTGCTGGTTATGGCCCCAGCCGATGAGACTGAGCTGGGCGTGCTGGACCGCATAGGTCTCGCCCCACCGAGCATGGGCAAAGGTGTGCTCGAACTCATGGGAGCCCGGTGGCAATTCCAGGGCGCTGTACAGGTGGTACCAGTTGGGCGGGTCGTGCCAGTTCTTGGAGATCTGGACGGGCACGCCGATGGGCTCGCCGTCTGTGGACCGAAGAAGGGGGCTGCCGCCGGTGATGTAGAAGGCGGCCTTGTCAGCGCCATCGAATGCGATGGGTATGGACACTGGCGCGGTGTTGTCGTTGTTCACCACGATGCGGTGGCGGTTGTACCAGGTGTGCATGCTCTCGTCCGACCAGTCGGGCCAGGCCGGAGCACCCGCGGCCACCATGTCGTCCAGAGCAATCAAGTACAGGCCGCGCTCTGGGTCCCAGGTAGCGTCGGTCATGCTCTCACCGCCGCTTCCATCCCGGTTGAGCTGGGCCGAGCTCACCGACACCGTCTCCGATGGGTTCAGCCAGACAGACAATTGCTCATCGTCGCCCGCATTGGAGGGTACCGCGATGATCGAGAGGGCCACGGTGTCGCCGGCCA
>CAWVVG010000683.1:0-1699 GCA_963932775.1 uncultured bacterium | reverse complement strand
ATCCGGGGGCGTCAGACACGGGCAATGAAGCGGATGCGGATGCGGATGCGGATGCAGATGCAGATGCGGATGCGGATCCCGAGATCACCTGGGCGCAGGCACTGTGCGAGCGGTCTGGAACCGACCAGTGGTTTTTTACTGCAGCGGCAGATGACCCCCAAGGCATCGAGACGCTCGGCAGTGGTGGACTTGTTCGGGTGTTCGACGATGGCGAACAACTAAATGAACTGGGCATCGGCTGCGATAGGGTCACAGGTCTGTGCACCGGAGAGTATTCGGGTGGTCAGGTTGGAGTCTCGTGCATCGAGGCGCCTGGGATGGAGTTTCGCTTCACCATCTTCGACGAAGATGGAAACCAATCCGCAGATCATTCAGTGAACGGAAGCGCCGATTGAGGATTCAGGTTGACGTTGTTGAGTGTTGGGCGTACCAATGTCATTATGAACTGTTGCCAGAACATTCCCTCGAGCGCATCCAGCACACTGTGGTGGTGGCCCGTGCCCGTTGGGGTGGACTGCCGGTAGTCAACATTGACGCAGGACAGGCCCCACCCCGGATCTCCGGCGGTGGTTTTTTTTTGGAAATATCATGCAAGCACCTTTTGATATCGCTGCGGACCTGGACACCCCGGTGTCGGCTTTCCGTAAATTAGCTCCATTTAAGCCCCACTTCCTGCTCGAAAGCGTGGAAGGCGGAGAGCGGCTGGGTCGGTATTCCTTCATTGGCTTTGGGAAGGGCTTGGAGTTCTGCTTGAAGGGAGACACCCTTCGAATTGGCGACGAGCTTCGTTCAGCGCCGACAACTCGGGAGGGGGTCTTGGATGCCTTCCGTGAGGCCATGCAGCTTGCGCCCAAATTGTCCCCAGAGGTGCCGGGTCTTCCATTCTCGGGAGGCTTGGTGGGGGCCGCTAGCTATGACATTGTCCGTCGCTTTGAGCCGGTATCTGCGGGTACCTTGGCAAACGATGGCCCTCCGGAGGCCATGTTTATTGCGCCGTGCTCCGTTCTCGCATTTGACCACCTTACCCGCCGAGTTGCCCTGCTCCATTCGGGCTCGGAGGAGGACCGCGAGTCGCTTCGACAGGAGGTCATAGCCGTGCTTAGGGGCCCCGACCCTGGGCCGCGCAAGACCGGTAAGATCGGTCCGCCCACTCCCACCATCGATAAGCCTGACTTCTTGAAGGCTGTCGAAACAGTGAAGAAGCACATTCATGCAGGGGATGTCTTTCAGTTGGTGCTCAGCATCCGAATGGAAGGCCTCTGTGAGTTGGACCCGTTTGAGGTGTATCGGGCCCTGCGTTTGTTGAATCCCAGCCCCTATATGGTCTACATGGAATGGGGTGACTCAGCGGTTGTGGGCTCTTCACCTGAGGCACTGGTGAAGCTTGATGGCCGCCAAGCAACCCTTCGACCAATAGCAGGCACCCGCAAGCGGGGTGCAACGCCAAAAGAGGACAAGCTCCTGGAGCTGGACTTGCTCGCTGACGAGAAAGAGACGGCAGAGCACGTGATGCTGGTCGACCTGGCTCGGAATGATCTCGGCCGGGTTGCGGTGCCAGGGAGTGTGCGGGTGACACCGTACAGGACCATCGAGCGATATTCCCATGTGATGCATACCGTGAGTGGGGTCGAGGGTACCGTCGCACCTGAATTTGATTGCTTTGATCTGTTTGCTGCAACCTTTCCTGCCGGAACTGTGG
>CAWVVG010000682.1:0-1701 GCA_963932775.1 uncultured bacterium | reverse complement strand
CCACTTTGGTCTTGGAACTAAAGGGCGGAATTCGCACCAAATCCCACCCTGAGCTTGCAAGAAGGGACGCTTGGTCAATGGAAGACTTGGACCGAGTCATTCAGGCGGCAAAGCGGTTTGATATCGAGGTCATTCCAGCCATCAATGCTCCCGGCCATGCCAACTGGATCACAGCCGCACACCCAGAGCTCAGCGAAGAAAACACCCCCACCCTGCTCTGCACTCGCCACCCTGGTACACGGGCCCTGCTCACCGATCTGTACACCGAGCTTCATGAAGCCTTTGGTTCTCCGCGGTTCATCCACATTGGCCACGACGAGATTCGATGGCGAACCCGATGGAAACACCAGGTTCAGCGATGCCCTCGCTGCGACGGAACCCCTCGATGGGCGCTGTTGAGCGAGGATCTGACGTGGGCCCACGAGACAGTAACAAGGCTCGGCGCCAAGCCGATGATGTGGTCCGACATGTTGGTGAAGGGATGGCATGGGTCTTGGGCTGGGATGTACAGGGCTGCCGATGAGCTCAAAGAAGACATTCGCGCCGACTTCCACCTGATCAGCTGGGGCCGCACCGGTGACTCAGTGGGAACGCTGGTACCCAAGAATTACCCAGTGATTCGTGGCAATACCGGCTACGCGAACTGGAAGCGGGTTGGACTGCAGGACATCACCAGAGGCATCGCCGGCGAGGCCCTCGCCCTGTTCAACGCCAGTCCTTGGTCGAGCTTCCAGGGAGGTGCTGGACCGACCCGAGACTACCATCACTGGTCCAATGTAATCTTGGCCGGAGCCACAGCCTGGAAACCAGAGATTGAAGACACACCGATCGACGCCACCTTGGAGATCTTGAGCAGCCATCCAGCCTATCGACCCGGGTATCGCGCATGGCCAGAAGGGACCTCTTTCCATCCTGCGACTGTACGCCCCGATTCCTCAGACACCAACGACATCAACCTGCCCCTCGCCATCGGCGTGGACAGTGACAGCTTTCCCAGTCGATTCATGTTCACTCTGAATGCAGGGCAGAGCGAGACCTTTAAGATGTCGGGTCGGCGGCTTGCCGGTGTCAGCCTTCTTCAGGCAGTGCGGTACGACCCCTCCCTGCAGAACACCCTCACCCTCAAGGACAACAAGGCCCGGCCGAACGGCGGCATAATTGTCGGCAGCATCACGACTGAATTTGTGGATGGCAGCAAGGAGGTGGCACCACTCCGCCTCGGCATGCACACCGAGCGGATGGATCGAGCCGGGCGAGGAAGACTCTTGTTTGAGACCGCGGGCCAGGCTCGACTGACTTCAAACTCAGTAGGCGAGTTTGCACCGGACGCTGGGGACCGAACCCTGTACCGTTTCAACTGGCACAATCCGCAACCGAGTCAGCCCGTACACTCTCTGACGCTAAAAGCAGAGCAGCCTGGCGTGGAATGGATCGTCGCCGGAATGGGTACCATCCGGCCTAAGTCGACCACGCACTCAGATCCCGATCAATGAGTCTGGCCAGGCGCTCCACATCTTCCTGAAACTGGATTTGTAGACGCAGCTTCAGGTCTGGATCCAGAGCTGGGCGGGCGACCGCTTCAGTGTTCATTGCCTGCAGGCCGTCGAAGACCTTCCGGCCGATGGTCCGAATCCGCTGGGGAACCAACCCTCGCACAGGGCCAAATCGAGCCCCTTGAATGAGCTTCCGAGCCGCCTGGCT
>CAWVVG010000681.1:0-1702 GCA_963932775.1 uncultured bacterium | reverse complement strand
TGACTGTTCTGGCACCCTGGACGTTATCCATGACCCCACAGCCTTCACGCTCACCACCGCAGAACTGGATGCCCGGCGCAATTCCAGCAATCCCCTGGACCGGTCCGGAGTCTGGCGCTTCCGCGAGCTGATTCTTCCCCTCTCCGAAGCGGAGATGAATCATTCCGTGGTGACCCGGGGTGAGGGCAACACCCACCTGTATGAGGCCCATGCAGTCGGTCGGCAAGTCGGCGTACAGCACTTGTGGCTCAAGCATGAAGGCGAGAACCCGACCGGCTCTTTCAAGGACCGAGGCATGACCGCTGGCATCTCGATGGCCCGCCACCTCGGGATGACCCAAGTTGCCTGTGCCTCCACCGGCAATACCAGTGCATCGATGGCCTCTTACGCCGCCCGCGCAGGAATGAATGCCGTCGTCTTTATTCCAGAAGGCAAGATCGCATACGGAAAGCTTAGCCAAGCCTTGGCCTACGGAGCCAAGACCATTCAAATCCAAGGCGATTTTGATGACGCGATGGCCCTGGTGCAGACCCTGTGCGACGACGAGGGCATCTACCTACTGAACTCTATAAATCCCTTTCGAATCGAAGGGCAGAAGGCCATCGGGTTCGAGATTTTGCAAGACCTTGGGTGGAAAGTACCCGACTGGATCATTCTTCCGGGTGGCAACCTGGGCAACAACACAGCCATCGCAAAAGGCTTGCTTGAGCTCCATGAGCGGGGCCTCATCGACCGCCTGCCTCGGATGGCCGTGGTTCAGGCCGCCGGCGCCAACCCCCTGTACCGGGCGTGGACCTCTGGCAACGAACTACAGCCCATGACCGCAGACACCATCGCCACGGCAATCAAGATCGGCGCCCCCCTTTCCTGGCGCAAGTCCATGCGGGGCCTCAAGGCCCTCGATGGCGTGGTCACCGAGGTCACGGACAACGAGATCATGGATGCCAAGGCCATCGTGGACGGAGCCGGCATTGGTGCAGAGCCAGCCTCCTGTGCAACGGTGGCCGGGCTTCGCAGGCTCGTTTCCGAGGGCGTCATCGCACCCGACTGCCACGTTGTAGGCGTACTGACGGGTCATTTGTTGAAGGATGCAGACGTGGTCGTGGGTTATCACACCGGGTCGCTCAAAGGCATCGACACCGCCCGGGCCAACGCGCCCATCCAGGCACCAGCCGATGTGGAAGTCATTCGAGCGATCCTCCGCGACTGACCGCAGCCCAGCGGTCCAAAGGAACCAGCGTGCGTCATATCCCCCCTCTCCTCGCCCTCGCTTGTTCTGGTGGCATCGACAAAACCGACTCCACTTCGGCGTCAGAAGGCCCACGGCCAAACATTATTGTGGTCACCTTGGACACCCTTCGTGCGGATGCCCTCGGGGCCTACGGAAACAAGGCCAAGCCGAGCCCGAACATCGATGCTCTCGCGGCGTCCGGATATCGATTCACTCGGGCTTATACGGTCACCCCTCTCACCATTCCAGCCCATTCCTCTCTCTGGACCAGCCTCCTTCCACCCCGACATGGAGTTCAGGACAACGGAGACTTCTTCCTCGATGAGGGTGCCGTCACCTTGGCTGAGAAATTCCAAGCGGCCGGCTATCAGACCATGGCGAGCGTCGGAGCGGAGGTAACCTCTCACCACTGGGGCTTTGCCCAAGGCTTCGATTCCTACTTCGACGACATGGGCAGCAGTCGAGAGAAAG
>CAWVVG010000680.1:0-1710 GCA_963932775.1 uncultured bacterium | reverse complement strand
GGCGCGGGTGTCCATGCTCGGCTGGATAAACAACCCCTTCGGGCTGCATGGTCCTCGGATCTCCAGCGCGCAATGGAGACCGGTCAGCGGTGTCTGGAGGCCGCCGGAATCAAATTGCCACTGCAGACCCATAAGGGGCTCCGAGAACGACACCTGGGCCACTGGCAAGGGCAAGACATCGACCGACTGAAGGCCGAGGGTGCCCGGAAGGTACTGACCTCTTGGAACGGTGCTGCACCTGGCGGTGAGAGCCTCGCACAGATGTCCAAACGAGCACTCCAAATGCTCGTGAATATTGACGAATCGGGCCCGGTCCTCTTGGTGGGACATGGAGGCCTGATTCGTGCACTCGTCGGTCTTATCGATGGCACCCCGCTCGAGGAAATAGGCCGATTGAACATTCTAAATACCGTCCCCATTTGCCGAACCGTTCGACGCGGCCAGTGGGCAGAAATCGCCCAGCGAATAGCGGGTTAGACGGACCAGATGTCACGCCTAATTCTCGGAAGTGGATCCCCCCGTCGTCGCAGCCTTCTCACGCTCGCTGGCTTCGACATCGATGCAGTAATTCCACCGAATATTCCTGAAATTCGAGCACCGTCAGAGCCTCCCATCGCCTATGTGCGGCGCCTATCTATGCAAAAAGCTGCCGCCGTAAACGTGACTTTGGCATGGGTGCTTGCAGCGGACACCATTGTTCATCGAGGCGATTCCATCTTTGAGAAGCCCACAGATGCTACAAACGCCGCGGCGATGCTTCGGAGCCTCAGTGGCGACTGGCATAAGGTCACCACCGCCTGGTGCCTCCGATGGTCCGGGCCAGGACTGAGCCAATCTGGGCGGCGGCTCATTCGGGGGCAGCGCACATCCAAGGTCCGCTTCCGAAGCCTCACCGACCTGGAGATCGCCCGCTACATCGCCACAGCCGAAGGAAACGACAAGGCCGGTGGTTACGCGGTTCAGGGTGAAGGCGCTGGCTTGATCGAGCGGGTGGTGGGCAGCACCACCAATGTGGTGGGTTTACCCTTAGATTCAGTCGTACCGGCCCTCTTGGCGGTGGGAATAACGCGAGGTGCTAGTTGAGTATTGCTGACCGAATTGAACAGGTTCATCGCGAGGTCGCCCAGGCCGCGCTCGACTGTGGTCGGGACCCTTCTGATGTCCGTGTCCTCGGCGCGTGCAAGACCAAGCCCGTCGATTTGATCCGGGAGGCCCTCGCTTCCGGCCAGACACTGCTCGCCGAGAATCGGGCTCAGGAAATGCGTGACAAGGCTCCACTCTTGGCCGCCCACTCACCCCCACCCGAGTGGCACTTCATCGGGCGCTTGCAAAAAAACAAGGTCAAGTATGTCGTGCCCTGGGTTCAGATCATCCACACCGTGGACTCCTTCGCACTCGCCGAGGCAATCTCCACCCGAGCCCCCAACAACATCGGGGTGCTGATTCAAGTGAACACCGGTGACGACACCAACAAAGGGGGCGTGCAGGTCTCCGAAGCCCTCAACCTGGCCAAGCAGATCGACCGGCTCGATTCGCTGACCGTCCGGGGCTTTATGACCGTGCCTCCGATGACCGATGACCCCGAAGACTGCGCTCCCTTCTTCGCGGAGGTCGCCGACTTGGCACTACGGGGGCGGGCCGACGGCTTGCTCACCGACACCTTGTCCATGGGCATGAGCCGAGACTATCGAGTCGCAGTACGTGAAGGCA
>CAWVVG010000679.1:0-1711 GCA_963932775.1 uncultured bacterium | reverse complement strand
AAGACCGTATTGACGGTGTATTCGGGCAGAGGAGAGTCACTGGTTGGTGAACTGTTCGAACAGATTCCAGAGGACGCTCCTTTTGAGGTCGAGGTCCAGTACGGGAAGACCTCCGAGATGGTCACGCGCTTGCTGACCGAGGGCGCACAGAGCCCAGCAGATATCATCTTCGCGCAGGACTCTGGGCACCTCGGTGTGCTCGCAGACCGCGGAGTGCTCGCGATCCTTCCCCGCGGAATCACAGACCAGGTGAGTGCGCAATTTCGAGATCCTCAGGGTCGGTGGGTTGGCACCAGCGGCCGGTTGCGTGTGTTGGTGTACGACAGCGCCAAGCTGAGCCCCGCACAGCTCCCACAGTCACTCGAAGAACTCGCACTTCCCAAATGGAAGGGAAAGCTTGGATGGGCCCCAAACAATGGCAGTCTTCACGCCCATGTGAGCGCGCTCCGGCACGCCTGGGGTGATGACAAGACCCGTGATTGGCTTTCGGCAGTCGAGGCGAATCAGCCCACACGCTATCCCAAGAATTCCCCCCAAGTAGCGGCAGCGAACGATGGTGCGATCGAGCTTGGCTGGGTCAATCATTACTACCTTCATCGCCTGGAGAAGGAGGGAAGGAAGGCTCAGAACTGGAGCTTCCCCACCCCGGGTGACCCAGGAAACATGCTGATGGTATCGGGCGTTGGCATTCGGCAGGGCAGCAACAAAGCCAAGGCCGCGGAAGCCTTTGTCGCGTGGTTGGTGAGTGAGCCCGTCCAGGACTACTTCGCGCAGAAGGGATTCGAGTACCCCACTCGCCCGGGTGTCTCGACCCATCCGGATGTGCCACCGGTGACGGCCGATCAGCTGGCGAATGTGGACCAAACCCACCTGGCAGACTTGGGCCCGACCCGAACCATGCTGACCGAGCTCGGCTTGCTCTAAACGGCTGGGTCTATGGCAGTGGCCACGCAGGGCCGTTGAATGCGATGTGCCCTGTGGTGCCGACCCGAGGGGGAGGGCTCGTTCCTGGCATCAACGTGTCCCAGGTACCGGTAGGAGCGGTGCATCGGATTCGGTGTGTTCCCCCTGAAAACTGGAGGTCCTGGACTTCGGCTGGGCCGTCAGGATCAGGGGTGAAGGACAGCTGCTCGGGTCGGACAACGAGGCGAACCTTGCCTTCTGTGGCCCTCATCAGACTGACCTCGCCCAGCACCGTCGTTGCCACCTCACCGGTAGCGAGTCCATCGAGAAAGGTACACTGGCCGGTGAGTCGAGCCACGGCCTCGGAGACTGGTTGTTGGTAGATGTGGAAAGGAGATGCATCTTGAACGATGCGTCCGCCCGCGCTGCCGGGTTCCATTACGACGACCCGGTCTGCCAGGGAGAGTGCGGCTTCTTGGTCATGGGTCACCATCAGCACACTTGCACCTTCGTCTCTTACCACCCGCTTCAGCATGCGACCCAATGTCTCGCGCAAGGCGGCATCCACATTGGCGAAGGGTTCATCGAAGAGCAGCAAGGCGGGTCGGGGGGCCAGCGCTCGTGCGAGGGCAACCCGTTGTTGTTGGCCGCCAGATAGTTGAGAGGGCCGGCGTCCAGAGAACTCGGACATTCCCACTAGCTCTAGCAGGCCACTGACCCTCGCGGGCCACGGCCTCTGCAGCCCGTAGGCGACGTTGGTGGCCACATCCATATGGGGGAAGAGGGCATACTCTTGAAAGACTAGGCC
>CAWVVG010000678.1:0-1717 GCA_963932775.1 uncultured bacterium | reverse complement strand
GGCTCCATCTCAGCCAGCACTTGGGTTCTCGCCGCTGTGAAGACGATCTCATTCAAGCGGCTGTGGGTGCTGATGACCCCTTCGTCGTCCCGAATCCTCCGTACAAAGGACGTGTAATCCTCGTCCTCGGTGCGAGTGAGACCCAAGGATGAACTCACCGCTTGAAACTGTTGCGGACTCAAGCGGTCCATCAGGTGCATCAGGAGCCAGATGCTGCCCAAGTTCTCGCTGCGAGGCCCCAGCCAGCCCAGCGTAGTCCAAGGCACATTGTCATGGTCGGCCCGGGGGTAGTACCACGTGCCCTCAAAGTGGAAGACATTGCTCCGATTGTCGACCACGTCTAAGGTCGACCACCCCAGCTGCAATGCCGCCTTGTACAACACCGGCTTCCATATGCTTCCAAGCTGTCGCTTGGCGTTTATTGCACGGTTGAAGTTCTGGTTGTCGTTGCCTCCGACCATGGCCCGGACCCGACCCCGCTCCAAGAGCAGCACGGCCCCTTGAAGCAGGGGGCGGTGCTCCAGGTCACACACCCGACCGTCCGCACCTTCCGAACGCACACTGACGAGCATCGGCTCGCCCGACCGAACCCGGGCCTGCACCGCACTGCGTTGTGCGGCTTTACCGACTGCCCAACTGTTGGACGCTGCCGCACGTGCCAGGACATTGGCTGCCCGCTGAATCGCCTTCTTGTCCAGTCGACACTGACCACCCGGGAGGGTGATCTGCTGGCCATCCTCGGTTGAGCCCACGCCGGTGTGGAACGTACCCGGCGCCATGCTTCGTCCCGGATCGTAGGCGGCACGCATTGCCGGTCCAGCGGTGAAGCTTGGGGTGGGCATGCCCTCAACCTGGGTGCCGACCTCAGTCAGGTGGTGCCACAGCGCATGGGTCGCACCGGTCTGGGCTGCCTCGTCGAGGGTGGTCACAATGGAGATACCAGCGGTAGACGGGTTGTCGATCTCGAGGGTGGCAAACAACGCTGGGAACGGCGGTTGGCTGAGCCGGCTCTCCACTTCGTCTAAAATGACATTGCTCTCGTATTGAAACTTACCCTTCTTGAACGGCAGCTCAGCCTTCACCAGAGCGCCGTGGACCGAGTCGGTCAGGACTCCCTCAGCATGCATCCGGTCCAAGACATAATGAGTGCGCTGATGGGCGCGGTCCAGGGCGCGCTGCCGGTCTGGCTCCGTCTTGCCAATAAAAGGGTTGTACCGGGCTGGAGCCTTCACCAGGCCCGCCAGGAATGCGCACTCTAGTGTGCCCAAGTCCGACACCTCTTTGTCGAAGAAGTATCGGGCCGCGATGCCCAACCCTCGGCCATTGCTGCTTACATGAAACTGGTTCGCATAAAACTCAAGGATGTCCTCCTTGGAGTAATGGGCCTCGAGTCGGAGGGCGTTGAGCAACTCAGTCCACTTGCTGCCCAACGAACGGTCGGGTCGGTAATACAAGTTCTTCGCAGTTTGCTGGGTCAGGGTGGAGCCACCAGCCACCATCCGGCCAGCCTGTATATTGCGCAACATGGCTCGGGCGATGCCCCATATATCCACACCCGGGTGGCTCCAGAAGCGCTGGTCCTCCGCCGCCGTGATCGCCAACACCCAAGACCGAGGCACCTCGTCATAGGCCAAATAGGTCCGATGCTCCCGCGCAAAAAAGACACCGATTCGAGTCTTTCCATCGTTAAACAACACCGGTGACTCTTGGGCGATCA
>CAWVVG010000677.1:0-1720 GCA_963932775.1 uncultured bacterium | reverse complement strand
GAGCGCCTATTACCCGTCGGCTGACCCCAACTACGTGGACTTCGATGACCGCGGTGGCAGCCACAACCAGAACCCCAACACCTTGGATGTGCAGGACTTCGAGATCACATTCCCCTCAGACCCATCGCCCAAGGGCATCACCATCGATGACTCCCTGGTGGACAACTCAATGGGCACGAGCAGCGAGGAGTACGGCGCCGGCGGGCAGGGCATCTCCCTCAATGGAGTCATCGCATTCGCTGCCATGGCCGCTCCCGGCGACGACTTGGCCGACGAACAATACACCTTCGACCTGTACGAGGCTCACCCTGCAGGAACCACCTACCATTACCACTTCCACACGGAGGGTCCCCTCGAGGTGCTGGTCGACCGCGGGTACAGCGACACATCTGAGATCGGAGACGGAGCCGTTGAGCTGTACGCAATGATGTGCGATGGCACCGTGGTCATGGGCTGCACCGAGCTCGATGGCAGCACCCCCAATGACGCAGACTTCGATGCACAGAATGGCCATGTCCACGACATCGATGACGCAACGGGAACCATGCTCAGCAACCGGTACCACACCCACGTCTGCTCCAGTCAATGGCCGGACTACCCATTCTTCCCCGAGATCGCCTACTACGACGACGGAAACTGCCCCACCGGCGGTCCGTGACTCTTTGGTTGTGGGGGGCTGTGACCTTCGGGCATGGCGGCCAAAGCAGGTATGGACAATGGCCAGTGCGGGTGTGGTTTCAGTGCGGCAGTATTGCTTTTCCCGTGGGGGTTATTGTGGGCAGACCGGAGGAGTCTCAGAGGTGAAGATCACCGTATTGATGCCCGCATTCAATGAATGCAGGACCATTCAATCCATTCTCGAGCGCGTCCTGAGCGAGCCCGTTGTGGGCGAATTCATCATTGTGGACGACGGCTCAACCGATGGAACCCGCGAGTATCTGTCATCCGTGACGGACAAAGATGACCGCATTCAAGTCATCTTTCACGAACAAAACCAAGGCAAAGGGGCTGCGATACGAACCGCCCTCGCCCACGCAAATTGTCCCATCTCGATCATTCAAGACGCCGACCTCGAATACTCGCCAAGTGACTACCCCGCAGTCATCCAGCCCATCGTGGATGGTCAAACCAAGGTTTCCTACGGGTCGCGGGTCTTGAAAGAATCCAATCACATTCCATTGGACTGGTTTCGGGTGGGCTCCTTCCTGGTCACCCAGGCCACCAATCTGCTGTATGGCACCCGCTTGACCGATGAGCCCACCTGCTACAAGGCCTTCGATACCGCCTTCCTGCGTTCTCTGCCCCTGGAGGCAACCGGGTTCGAGCTCTGCCCAGAGCTCACTGCCTGGACCAGCAAGCGGGGGGAGACCATCACCGAAGTGCCCATCGGCTACGCCAAACGCACAGTGGCAGAGGGAAAGAAGATCCGGTGGCAGGATGGATTCATCGCCATCGCAACGCTGGCACGCATCCGGTTCAAGTAGCGCACCCTGCACTGGGCCAGGTGGTGGGTCACGCTCGGTGGAGGGCCTGGCAGTGTACCGTGCTATACACTGCGACCGTTGGAGGTTTCATGAGGTTCGTACTTGGTTTGATGTGGTTTTTCCCGCTCGCGATCGGTTGTGTTGATGGAGACAAAAATGACTCGGGCACAGTCACAGAAGCCGACGCCGACGCCGATGCCGATGCCGATACCGACGCCGACGCCGATTCCGATGCG
>CAWVVG010000676.1:0-1722 GCA_963932775.1 uncultured bacterium | reverse complement strand
CAAGGAGACGATGTCACCATTATCACCTGGGGCAAACAGGTCACCAACGTCCAACAGGTTGCGGAGCAGTTGGCCCCCGAAGGCATCAGTGCGGAGATAGTCGACCTCCGCTCTCTTCGTCCTCTCGATCACGAAGCCATCTTCAACTCAGTCGCAAAAACCGGCCGAGCCGTCATCGTTCACGAAGGCTTCCTATTTGCCGGTGTCGGGGCAGAGATCACGGCCCGCATCCAGGAAGCCTGCTTTGACGTCCTGCAAGCCCCCGTTTTACGGGTAGCCAACCGGGACATTCCTCAACCTTATGCCACCAATTTAGAAAAACTGGTCATGCCGAGCCCGGAACGAATCATCGGGGCGGTACGCCAGGTCATGGAGCGATAATCATGGCTGAATTTTTCGAGATGCCACAAGCCTCCCCGACCATGGAAAAAGGCACCGTGCTGTGCTGGAAAAAGGGGGAAGGAGACACCTTAGAACCCCAGGATGTGCTCGCTGAAGTCGAAACCGACAAAGCGGCCATGGAGATCGAGGTATTCGACTCCTGCGTGCTGCTGAAAATTTTGGCACAGCCTGGAGACGAGGTTCCAGCAGGTCAACCCATTGCAATCCTGGGTTCCAACGCAGACGAGGACATCTCTGACCTGCTCGCCAAATACGAACAGATAGGGAAAGCTGAACCGGCGGCCAGCGCAGGACCAGCGGACAGCCCTGTTGGTGCCTCAAATGCTCCTGTGCGTACGACCGGCCCATCGAGCTCAACCCCGATGCAGACGGGCCTCACGCCATTCACATGGCAAGGCCGGGCCATCGATGGCGCCATCATGGAGATGCCCACTTTTTCTCTAGGCTTGCCTCCGGCCACACCGAGCGCCGTCCCAGTAGACCCCCGCAAAGTCCGAAGCTCTCCCGCTGCACGAGCGGCCGGCCGCACCAAGGGCGTCAATCTCGGCACGGTAGTCGGTACCGGACCCCGTGGTCGGGTCACACGCGCAGATGTCCTGCGCCATGCCGCAGGGATCGCTCCCGTTCCGGCTGCACCCGCCGCCACTCCCCGCGCCATTCCGCTTCCGACGCCGAACCCAGGCGACGAAGTGGTGCCCAATAATAATATGCGTCGGACCATCGCCAAGCGCCTGAAAGCCGCACACAGCGATGCACCCACCTTCTTTCTTACGGTTGCTTTCGACTGTGACGCCATGGTGGCCTTCCGGAGTGCCCTCAAGGCCGAGGGCACCAAGGTCTCGTACAACGACATCGTCCTGGCAGCCTGTGGACGCGCACTTCGCGATGTCCCGGATGTGAATGCCGCCTGGGCGGAGGACAGCATTATCAAGCGTGCCGCCGTGGACATCGGCATCGCGGTAGCCCTTCCTGGCGGCCTGATCACACCGGTGATTCGCACTTCAGACACCAAATCCCTGATGGACATCGCCGCGGAAACTCGCGCATTGGCAACCAAGGCCAAGGCAGGAAAGCTGGGCCCCAACGAGTACACCGGGTCCACCTTCACCATCTCCAACCTTGGCATGAAGGGCATAGAGCAATTCACGGCCATTCTCAACCCACCCGAGGCTTGTATTCTCGCCGTCGGTGCGTTGAGCCAAGAGCCCGTAGTGAAGGACGGCAGCCTTGGGGTAGGTTGGCGCATGAAGGTCACGCTCACCTGTGACCATCGGGTTGTTGATGGCGCCCTCGGCGCAGACTTCCTGACTGCGGTGAGCC
>CAWVVG010000675.1:0-1723 GCA_963932775.1 uncultured bacterium | reverse complement strand
CAAGCAACCTCGATGCCATCGAATCCACTCAGCTTGGGATCAAACACCCGGCCGGCGGGCAGGGATGGGTTGATGAGAATTTCCGGAGTGGACGGTTCTGCAGTATCGAAGCCCTCGTCGAGGTCCACGCTTCCATCCAAGTCTGAGCTGAGCTTTGAGTCTGGGCAGCCGATGGCGAACAACAGGAGCCAGCAAGTGGTGGGGCGGGAATTCATAGGTCACCTCTCCGGCGTTGGGCCCAGACCAAAAATCCAAACAACCAGGGCATGGATGCGGGGGCATTGGAGCTTGCACAGTTGCAGCCGGTGCTGTTCTTTCCAATGACGATGGGGTCGGCCTCCGCTCGGGGTTCGTTGCCCTCCGGTGCACTGATCACACCTCCATTGTCGGACCCGGTGTCGCTGGATTCCCCGGTGTCGGGATCCAATCCAGTGTCCTCGGGGCCGCCCTCGGTTGTGTCGGAGTCGTCCTCCCCGTCGCAGTCGGCGTTGGTCACACCTTCGCTGGGGTCCGCACCGGGGAAGATGTCTGGGTCATCGTCATCGCAGTCGCCCTCCGTCTCGGAGAAACCGTCGCCGTCGTCGTCTCGCTCGAGGGTGTCTTCATCGGTTTCGCCGTCGCAGTCGTTGTCGATGCCGTCGAGCAACTCGTGGGCGCCCGGGTATGTGGTTGGGTCCAGGTCATCGCAGTCGCCCTCGTCTTCGCTCAGTCCGTCGTCGTCGAGGTCGTCGATCCATAGAGCGTCCAAGGCCAGCGCTGCCGCGGCTTCACCACCGAGGGCGAAGGCATAAACGAAGCGCATATGAACCGAGTCGTCGGCCCGAGCTTCTCCGGCGTTGATGAGCACATTGGGGTGGGCGTCGCTGCTGCCGCTGGCGCCTGCAGTGCCGACCATTGCCTCGGGCGTGCTGCACCAGGAGCACACTCCACCCGCTCCCAGGGTTCCATCTTGGAGGGCACCTGCGAGGGCCATTGCTCGGCCATCATGGTTGCTCTCTGCGCTGGCCCACCCTTCTCCGGAAGCATTGTTGGTGCTGTACGAGCCCAGAAGCCAGTGATCCTGATCCGGGTCGACGGTGCGCCCGACGCGCAACCGTTCAAGGTGTTCATTCGGGGTGTAGACCAGGTCTTGGATGATCACATCGGCCCGGCTCAGGGCTACCGTAGTGGACTGAACGGTCATCGCATCGGTCGATATTGAGCCCCGTATGGCCACCAATGCGTCATTGTCGATTCGATCTTCCCAATCGAGGCTTGTCCAGTCGCTGGTGTGTGGCCCGCCGTGAACCGTGCTTTGCTCTGAGCCATCGGATCGAATCCAATCCCACGACCAGACCTCCCACTTGTGGCCCACCCAGATCATGTCTCCGGTGAGGGGTATGGGTCCACCGGCTCCATCGGGGTCCCACAAGATGCCGAGCTCGAGTGTGGGGTTGGCAAAGGAACCATCTTCGTGAAGGCCCACCGCCAGGTTCTCATTTCCGACCCACCGGTCTTCCGGTTCGACAGCCCCAAGCGCCGCACCCAAACAGGCCCATATGAACACAGTCACCTCCAATCGGTGGGCCCAGTGTACCGACTGAGCCGTGCAATTGTGTGAGTCAGTTGTACAGGGCGTCGATTTCTTGTTGAAAGCGCCCGTTGATGACCCGGCGTTTGAGTTTCAGGGTGGGTGTCAGCATGTTGTTTTCTTCGGTCAGAGGCTCGCTCAGCATGTGCCACT
>CAWVVG010000674.1:0-1725 GCA_963932775.1 uncultured bacterium | reverse complement strand
CATCTGCGTCGGTGTCTAATTCTGGCTCACCCGTGTCTGGCAAGACGCTCACTCCACCGGTGTCGTCGCCGTCGTTACCGACGACAAAGCCATCGTCGATGGAGGCGTCGCTGCCACTGACTGCTTTGGTCGGTGAACAGCCAGCAATCACAGCAGCCAAAATAATAAGTGTAGCTCGGAGCATGTCGGCCTCCCTTGGGCGCATAGACTACACCAAGACAAACTCGATCGCCTACGGGGTAATCTCGGAAAATGGAGATCGGTTCCAGTGCACGGGGAATGTGGGTGCCAACGAGAACGGGGTGTTGTTTGCTTTCCCCGCGGCTAAAAAGGCTTTTCCTGACTCGGCTACTTCGGGATCACAGTCTGCAGCCATAAATCGAATGACCAGGCCAATTCTGGGTGTACCCGTGCAGTTACCTCCCGACCTGTGGGCTGTTCGGAAATGGTGGAGGGACAATTGTCCAGCATGGACCACGTTGGCCGCCCGCTCACTTAGGTTGGCTCGGTTCCTTGCCTCATCCATAAAGGTGAGGGATTCCTTGTCTTTGACTGCTTCTGGTAGGACCATGCGGTGGCTTGTGGGGAGCCACTCCATACATCCATTGTCGGGAGTGCTGTCGGAGATTGAAAACCATGCAGTGAGCATCTTATCGGTTGATTTTTCAGTACTGGCCGTGTCCACATGCCATCCAATGGCCACGGCTGAGTTGGCTGGTTTAATGAAAATGTCAGCGTTCCGAATCAGCACGTCTGGGCCCAGCAACGACTTCACAGCACCAATTATCGTGGGGTGGGTACACATGGGCCTGAACCAATGCCACCAGGGGTTCTGCTTTTCGGACCAGGGCTGGTACGCATCCCGGGCCCACTGTTCCGGGTCTTGAGCGAGCTCGCTTGCTTCCAGTGCAATCAATTTCTGTCGGGCCAACGCCATCTGGTCGACCGTCAACACATCCACTCCACGGAGGAAGCCGTTGTCCCAATACTGGGCTTTTTGTTCGGTGGTCAGTCCTGGAATACTTTGGTGCACGGTGGCTCTCTAATGCTGAGTGCATTCTACCGCCCTGACGGGGCCCGAACCGGTCGAGTGGCGTACTCTACACTGGTTAGGTGGTGCTGGGGCGGGTCGCTGGCGGGGCAAAAAGGCTTCGTACGACGCGGGCATACCCGCAGCAGCAATGGGCGGGATAGGGGCATCTCGTGCAGGAGAAGTGATGAAGTACATGGTTTGGTTTGGTTTGGCTATGGGGTGTGCAGGCTCCGGTGGAGGTGGCGAATTGGCCTCCTGCGACGCCGACGGGCTCTCGGCTCTCGCATCGGCCAGTGTGGACGGTCGTGAGTGGGCGGGCTCTGGTGGGACCTGGATGGAGACGGGATCATCGATTCAGATCACCATAGAGTCTGCCAGCGACCTTAATTTGACCCTCCGAGGCATTCGGAATTCCAACGGGGACTCGGTGGCAGAGGCTGTCAGTGCGGGAAACTTTCCGGTCGTCGTCGACCTGGACGGTGAGGATGGCTCTGGAAGCATCATGGACCTGAGAAACCAAGCGGACTCCTACGGATCGGGCCAGCCGGGTGGTTCCGGTATGATGAATATTCTTGGGGTAGAAGGTGGCATTTTGACGGCCTGTTTCTTCTTTTCGGCAGTGAACAATGATTCGGTGATCATGACTGTGGCAGACGGTAAGGTTCAGATCGACGGTTGAGCCGCCAGATGCA
>CAWVVG010000673.1:0-1726 GCA_963932775.1 uncultured bacterium | reverse complement strand
TGAATGCGGCTCGGGGGCTTTGTTTGCAGCTTCGCCACAAAGACTGGCCCCATCGAGTGGGTGGTTCTCTTATCTATTGGCATGCGACCCATTGGCGGTCTAACGGAGCGCTAGGTTGAAGCCATTTATCACATCGACCGGGAGTACCTGGGGGCTGGCTTGGCTTGTGCTGGGTAGCCTCTTTTTGGGTTCCGCCCAGGCGACCGAGGTGGACAGCTTCACCAATCGGGATGCAGTCTTTGAGGACGCGACCCCGGCCTTGAATGCCCAGATGAATCGGCGCATCGAGCAGGCGATAAAGCGCACGAACAAAATCGGCACTTGCGACGCTCAGTTGCTCTATTTTGAGATGGGTGTGTCCTTACGGGCAGGATTGCTCGGAGCCTTTATGGTCTCTCCACTGGAGAGCTATTCCAACCGCAGTGGCAAGGTGGACCGCAACAAGACCCGCCGAAAGGACTCCATCTACAAGGACCTCAGCGTGTTTGAGTCTCCGCCGATAAAGCTCTACCCCCTTGGCGCCCTGATAAAGGTCAACGACCAGCTCATCGCAGGAGACAAGTTCAGCCACTTCCTGAATGTGGGCTGGACCTACTACCAGATTCATTATCGAAAGGGTCAGCCCGTGTCAGAGGCCCATGCCTACGGTGAGAAGACCGAGGAAGGCATCTGGGGCTTGGCCACCACCGGCATCTACTCATACGCGGATCTGGCAGCCAATTTCAGTGGGATGCGGTTCTGGGCATCCGTCTTGGGCGAAGAAGATCCGCTGGGTCGAAACAGTCAGCCGATGGTGCAGTGCATCGAGGGCCATTGGGAGCGGCAGGAACTGTTCTCGTGGGCCGACTGGGTGGACCCGGCTTGGGACGAAGGCATCAACTGCAATAAATACGCGCCTAGAGTGGAACGGAATGTGCCCAGCGATATGGCCTGTCCGGCCGACCCATCCCGGTGTGCAGAGATTGTCGGCATGTACGGGCAATACGCTGATCGGCTGATCTCACCGGAGTGTCGTGCGGCCAGTGCAGCGCCCTGACTGGTGACACAGGCCCCCATTCGCGGGAACTTAAGTTGCGACAAGCTCAGAGCACGCCCTTGGGGCGGGTGGCGTACATTACGTCCATCAGCGCTTCAAATAGCTCATTTTCGCTGCTGATCTGGTCCTTGCCTTCGAGCAGGTTCCAGGTCTCATCGAGAGACATTTGATTGGAGATGGTCCGGAGGCTGGGGTCGTCGTCCAGCATCTCTTGAACCGCTTCTTTGGTGACTTGAAAGCTCATGGAGGCATTCTACAACATTGTCATCCGGGCGCAGGGCGGAAATCCGGGCCTGTCTCCCAACTGTGGGCTGGCTTGGGGTACAGTTGTACTTTGTGGAGGTACCCATGAGGCGCATCATCATGAGTTGGGTTTGTTTGGCCTGGCTTGGTTGTTCTGAGTACGACGTAAAGTCTACCGACGGGGTCGACCCTGGAGATGGCTTCACCCACGGCAAAGATACAGCAGCACCATTTGTTCCCGATGAAGATGATGAGGACACGGCGGCACCGGACGAAGGGATCATCGAAGACCCTCCGCCGGAGGAGGACCCCCCAGCAGACACCGGGGAGCCTTGCTCGGAAGTGGTGACCGCATTTGATATCGAGGAAGTGTCTTCGCTCCAGGATGCGGCCAGTCCATTCCTGGTGAGCATGATGGGCTCCCTGGGCATGTACGAGCCTTGGTAT
>CAWVVG010000672.1:0-1728 GCA_963932775.1 uncultured bacterium | reverse complement strand
CCCATTGGCCGGAAGCTATGTGGTTGAGCAGTTGACCGATGAGCTCGAGGCCGATGCATTGGGCCTTATTGCGGAGGTTGACTCTCGGGGTGGGATGGTTGCGGCCATTGAGGCTGGGTTTCCACAGCGGGAGATTCAGAACGCTGCCTACCGCTCACAGATCGCCATGGATCGAGGTGAGCAGGAGGTCGTTGGGGTAAACGTTCATACCGATGATTCAGAACCACCCACCGACTTATTGAGGGTCGATGATTCCATTGGAGAGGCGCAACGCGAGCGGTTGGCTGCATTTAAGGCCGACCGAAACCAGGTTGGCGTACGTGAATCCCTCGACGCACTCCAGCAGACCGCAGATGGGACTGGCAATGTCATGCCCCACATCGTCAAGGCCGTGAAGTCTGACGCCTCCCTGGGCGAGATCGCGGACTGTCTCCGGGGAGTCTTTGGCGAGTACCAAGAGCAGGTCGTGATCTAAGCGTTCTCCGCCTCAGGTCCATCCTCCAACTCCTCGTCCTCCTCGTCTTCTTCACGGACCTTGGTCGAAAAGAAATACGCGAGCACGATACCCACGCCATACAAGACGATGAGTGGGCCGGCCATCAGGCACTGGGAGATGATGTCGGGTGGCGTGATGATGGCCGAAACGACGAACATCACCACCACGGCGTAACGAAAACTGTTGAATAGATCCCGATGGTCCACAAGGCCTATTCGCGCCAGAAAGTAGAGCACGATGGGGAGCTGGAAGCAGGTTCCAAATGCGATGAGCAGTTTGGTGGCCAGCCCCAGGTAGGCGCTAATCGAGAGAACGGCTTCGATGTCGTCGCCGAGCGACTCTGTGACTTCCAGAAAGAATGGAAAGGCAAAATCAAAAATGACCAGATAGCCAAACGCCGCTCCTCCGAGGAAGAGGAATGTGGATGCCACCGCGAGAGGCAGCACCGTCTTCTTTTCTTGGGGGTAGAGGCCAGGGGCGACGAATCCCCAAATCTGATGAAAAATGAACGGTGAGGCGAGGCCGAACCCAGCTAAAGCGGCGACCTTGATGTAGGTCATGAACCCTTCGAGGGGCTCTGTGATGGCCATCGTTCCCCGCCCAGACTCAGCAAGTGCCTGGTTCATGGGGCTCACAAGAAAATCCCAGATGGGCTGGGCAAAGGCAAAGCAGATGCCGCATCCGACTGCTGCGAAGGCCAGGACCCGGACCAGCCGGTCGCGGAGTTCGACCAGGTGATCGAGCAAGGGCATGCGCTCCAGGGTGGCTTTCCCTCCGGCGGCCAATGGGGGCTGCTTTGGCTTCACGAGTCTTCCGAAGCGGATGGTAAGCGTTGTGCGGGCTTGGCCATGTCCCGGGGCTGCGGAGTGTTGTTGTCTACAGAACTTCGCGCAGTCTCAATTCGCTCACGGGCTTCATCTCGGCGTTTTCGGAAATCTTCGGTTCGAGCGTCCGCTTCTACCCGGTCGGCTTCCAGAACAAAGGCACGCCTGAGTTCATCGGATGCGCGCATCAGCTTTCCGTATTGACGCCCGAGCCAGCGGACCACAGTGGGGAGCCGGTCTGGACCGACCACAACGACGCCCACCACAAGAATGAGGATGATCTCTGTGATGCCAAGATTGAGCATGGACTCTCCCGTCCCCAGCCTATTGCAAGCCGGGGCTGTGCGCGAGGCACCGTCGGGAGTATACTCGCCTCATGTGCCGTCTATTTGGTTTCCGTTCGAACGT
>CAWVVG010000671.1:0-1733 GCA_963932775.1 uncultured bacterium | reverse complement strand
ATGGTTCGAATCACGGTCGAAAGCCTTAGCTGTGCGCCGGGCTGACTTCCCAGCAAGTATCCAATCAGCACGGGAAGGTCTAAATTGGCATTGTGCATATTCAGGGCCCAATCCGGACTTCGCTCGGAGAGCCAAACGGTCACCTGCTGAGCTCGGCCAAGGGACCCATCCGGATGAGGAAGAAACACACCCATGCCGACACTCCTGGCGTGGCAGTGGTCCACTACGATTTGAAGGTCCCTCTCGTCCGTCCTGCCGCCATCCAAGAGCACAAGGTTGGGTCCCATGAACATTCCGCGCATGGCGTCGATCACCGTGCAACAGCCTTGGGCAAACCCGCCGCTATCGAGCACAGTGGCCGTCGTTGCGCAGCCCACATCTCTGAGTGCTTGAGCCCGCTCCATCAGCACCATCTCAAGGTCGGCGTCGGTCCGCATCCCTACGAGGCGAATGCCTCCGGCCCGTCGAGATATTCGTTGAGCCAATTCGACGAGGACCTCCGATTGTTCAAGATCATCGATTGGGATCAACATCTCTGGCGTCCAGGCCCGCTCGGGCCTTGCAACCATACCCGCACGCTGTGCTGCCCACGCCGCGACCCGCACATGAATGCCGGACCGAACCGTGTCCCAGGGCGTGTGCAGTTGCTTCCTCTGTAGCCATACATAGACCAGAACAACAAGCGTTCCGCCCGAGAGCCCCATCGTGGGGCTCGAGATGAACAGCCCAAAACTACAGCTTGCAAGGCCAGCCAGGGGAATCCAGCGGTGTACTTTTAGCGTCGGTCGAAAGGAAACCATTGCAAGGCGCTGCTCAAGCATGACCACGAGATTAATTGCGAGGTACGTGAGGATGAAGAATGCAGTTACAATCTTGGCTATCTGATCTAGAGAGCCCGAGAATAAACACAGGCCGCCAATGCCCATTGAGATGAACAGGGCACGCCGGGGCTCACCCCGATGGTCGAACTTCTCCAGCCACTCTCCATGGGGCACAACGCGCTGGCTGGCCATCGCATGAAGCAGGCGGGGGGCCGCAACCAGATTGCTGCACGCGGCCATGAATGTGGCACAGAGTACGCCGACAAGGACCATGGGCCCGATGGCTGCCTTGGATATCATGATGGTCTTGTTGGCCAACAGCTCCTCGGGCGTAGCCACCATGCTGCACCAGACTGCAGTCACCAGGTAGACCACAAGAGTTACCGCCCAAGCCTTCAGGATTCCATTCGGGATGTTCTCTCGGGGATTCTGCAATGAGCCGCTCATGCCCACCCCCACCATTAATCCTGTTGCCGCTGGAAAAAAGACGGCAAACGCCTCTCGGAGCGAGACTCGTTGGGGAATCAAGTCCGGTTCGATGACCTGCGGCGAGTCTCCCCACCCGCCTGCCCAGACGCTGCAGATTGCCAGCATAACCAACACAAGCAATGGCCCTTGGGCCTTAAAGGCGACGGTTGCCGAGCGAAGGGTCAAAGCTCCAACGGCTGTGCCGGCAAGCAATACAACCACCCCCACTGAATGGGACGGGAAAAGGTGCTGCCATGCTTCACCAAAGGCAAAAAGATACAGAGCAGACGACGCACACTGGGCAATGTACAAAGGAATGCCAATCGCGCCACCAGCCTCAAGACCCAGGGCCTGTGCAATGAGCGCAAATGCACCACCCGCTTGAATCCGCACATTTGTGGAAAGACTCGATACGCTCAGGGCTGTGGTTCCGGTGATCACATA
>CAWVVG010000670.1:0-1749 GCA_963932775.1 uncultured bacterium | reverse complement strand
CTGCACCCACGAGATGTTCAGAGAGAGCCTGGAGGGTTGACGGCCAAACCTCACCCTGGACTTCGCCGGCTTCCCCGGCAATGTGACGGAGCACTGCAGTGCCAAACCGCACCCCCAATAGCCGCATAAACCAGTCAACAATCCGTCCTCTCAGAAATCCATCCACTGCCCGGTATCCAAGGCCCGTGTCTGCCTCATCGCCGTGTGAGATATGTATGCGGACGCCATCGACTTCTCGGGTGTGGGGACCTGCAACCTCTGCGCCCCAGCGGCTGGCCATCAAAGCACCCATCCGAAAGTCGTGATTACCAGGGACAAACACCATCCTGAGACCGCGGCCTGCGGCCCGATCAAGTGCCTCGAAGACGGGCTGGTACTCCGGCTGCAGACGACCGCCAAAAACCCAGCCATAGTGAAAGATGTCCCCCAACATCCACAATGCGTCCGCCTCGAGCTCATCCAACCAACGCACAAAGGCGGCGGAACGGCGGCAGCCAAGGTCACCGCAATGCACATCTGAAATCACAGCAACACGCATGGCCGGATTATAGGTCATGCAATGGCCACTGCAACCAAACCGCTCGCTGCCCGCATGCGTCCAACAAGCATCGACGAGATCGTGGGCCAAGATCACCTCTTGGGGGTTGACTCCCCATTCCGCGCAGCGCTCCAGAACGGGAACCTACCAAGCCTCCTTCTCTGGGGACCACCGGGCTGTGGCAAGACGAGCATGGCCCGTCTACTAGCAGACCAGGCTGGATTGAAATTTCTCCAACTCTCTGCAGTCATGGATGGCATCAAAGAGCTCCGGAAGCTCCTGGATAGGGCCAACGACATTCAGACATTGGAGCGCAAGGGCTCTCTCCTCCTCGTCGACGAGATTCACCGATGGAACAAAGCTCAGCAAGACGCCCTCCTTCCCCACGTCGAGGAAGGGACAGTGGTGCTCGTCGGTGCTACCACCGAAAATCCAGGATTCCAGATAATCCCAGCCCTCCGATCTCGATGCTGGCTTCTGACCCTGAACGCACTCGACGACCAGGCGGTCCTAAAGTTGCTCGAGCGGACCATGTCGAACGACGAACAGGGCCTGGGCGCTCGGCGTCTCAACATCGACACCGAAGCCCTCACACTAATCGCACAGTCGTCATCCGGTGACGGACGCCGGGCCATCTCGATTCTTGAGCGTATTGCAGCCACCGTTCCTGACGGGACCCACATCGACTGTGGCCGCCTTTCGGAAATCATGGGTGAGGCAGACCTCCTCCACGACCGAGATGGTGATGCTCACTACGATGTGGTGAGTGCATTTATAAAGAGCCTACGTGGTTCTGACCCGCAGGCCTCCTTGTACTGGTGCGCGAGAATGTTGGAAGGGGGTGAAGACCCCATGTTTGTCGCACGCAGATTGGTCATTTTTGCCAGCGAAGACGTCGGCAACGCGGACCCGCGCGCCCTCCAAATCGCGGTCAGTACAATGCAGGGGGTGCACCTGGTAGGAATGCCTGAGGCCCGAATCCTTCTGGGACAGGCAGTGACCTACTTGGCCACTGCCCCCAAATCAAACCGGGCCTATATGGCCATCAACGCGGCCTTGCAGACTGTGCGAAAGACCGGTGCACTCGCAGTACCGCCACACCTCCGCAATGCCCCCACAGACATCGCGAAGAAGCTCGGGCATGGAGATGGTTACAAATACCCCCACGACTTCCCAAACCACATTGTTCGGCAGGAATATCTACCACCAGA
>CAWVVG010000669.1:0-1752 GCA_963932775.1 uncultured bacterium | reverse complement strand
TGCACCGACGAGTCCTGTGAGTTTGAGTTCACCGAGGAAGATGAAGTGGAGACCTTTGGCTCCCGGGCATGCCCCACCTGTTGAGCCCCTTCAGCGCTGAAGGCTGTCGATGAGCGCAATGTAGTCGGCGTCCACATCCAGCGGTTCCAGGTGCCGAGCGAGCAGCGTGGAATGATTCCGTAGCGCCTCGACTGGGGCCATTGCAGCCAGCATCACTTGGACCGCCAGGCGCTTGGCCAAGGTCCGAAATCGCAAAGCTGCAATGTCGGGTTCTTCAGACAAGATGACCGTCAGTTCTTCCCGGTGTGCTGCCACAGCGTTTTCGCCGAGTCTGTCAGCCAGGACCTCGAAGAAGCCTTTGTGCACATTCAAACGGGCACAGTCTCGGAGAACCTGGGCACACAGCACATTGTGCGTGCCTTCCCAGTTCTCATAGACCACATTGTCTCTCAACAAGCGCGGAAGAATAGAGAAGCTCTCGATGGCCCCATTTCCTCCGAGGACCTCTATGCCCTGATTGACGGTATCGTGGGCGAGCATGGCAGTCGCCATCTTGTTCAGATTGACCGCCATTCGAAAGAAATCCGCACGGGGCTTGGATATCACTCCCGCATCCACCTGCTCCAGCAAACCACACAGCCACAGAGTAGAGGCAATGCTTGCCGCCGCATCCGTTCGCATCCAGGCCAGCGTCTCGCGAACGGCGGCATAGCGACCGATGGGGCCCCCGAATGCGGTTCTGTGCTGGGCATAAGTACTCGCCACCACCCATGCCCGTCGTGCATGGGCCGCACAACCAGCAGCGTTGTACAGGCGGCTGGTCGTTATCACCAACCTCATCACCGACTTGAAGCCGTCATCCACGGGGCCCAGGGCCTCGGCGTACGCATCCTGAAAGTCGATCTCTGCAGAAGCCATGGACCGGGTGCCCAGCTTGTCTTTGAGGCGACGAATCCGAAAGTGGTTGACCGTCCCATCCGGCTTGTTCCGGGGAACCAAGAACAAGCCAAGCCCTGTGGTGCCTGGTCCGGCTCCACCGGGGCGAGCGGTCATGATGAAGACATCCGCGTCCGCATTGGAGCAAAACCACTTTTCACCAGAAACCGACCATATGGATCCCCCCTCTCCGCCCCCGGACACCGGCGTCGCAGACACAGTATTGGCGCCCACATCGGAGCCACCCTGAACCTCGGTCAAGAACTGGCTGGCGGTGAAGTTGGTATCGAAGTCTGGGTCTAGCAGCGGCCGAAGGTAGGCCTCTTGTTGGCGCTCGGTGCCCAAAGACTGAAGCGTCCGTATCGCTCCTGCGTCACAAGCCAGCGGGCAATTATGACCCCCTTCTCCGCCCTGAGCCGTCAGGTAAAACAGGCTCAGTATGGTGCGATGAGATGTCGGCTCTTGGCCATACAAGGCCATGATTCCGGTCCCGTAGATGAGCCGCCCCGCCGTCCGCCAGCTGGGATGATGGCTCACGGAAGCGGTGTATTCTCCGACGGCACTCCAGTCGTCGAGTACCGGCAGGTTCCGATGCAGATTGTTCTCTGTCACGGCAGCATGGAGTGGACCTGCTACCACCGCCCCAGCATCGGAGAGGCGTCGGGCATGGTCTTGGATGTTGTGGTGTTCCACCAAGGCCAAGAGTGCATCATCGTCGGCGTAGAGGTTCTCGGGCTGTGCCCGTTTCCAGGCGGCGAGATCTTCGCGTCCGCGGCTCTTTGCATCCATGGGGCCTCCTGGTCAAAAGTGTATCAC
>CAWVVG010000668.1:0-1758 GCA_963932775.1 uncultured bacterium | reverse complement strand
GCGGCTCTCCAGGTGATGGTGGTGGACCCGATGGCGGCGGCGGACCCGGTGGCTCTCCAGGTGATGGTACCAAGCCACCAAAACCCACTGAAGACACCATCCACGAAGGCGGACCAGGTTCAACGGGCGGTGTTGCCGGGGCCTCATCGGACCCAAGCGGCGGGGCTCCTGGGCCCGGCACACCAGAAGATGGCGCGACAGGCGACAGCACCACGGGGCCTGACGATGGGCGCGAGGTTCGTGCGCACGGCGGTGCTGCAGGCGATCTATATGAGGGGCGCCCTGAAACATCTGGGGGCCCAGCCCCCCGTCCGTCGACCAGCGCCGACGGTCCAGCCTCTGAACCAAGCCCCGCACGCGGGCCTCGCTCTGAAGGGGCCACACCACAGCCTACGGCCCCACCGAGCGGAGCCAAACCCAAGAATCCGCAGACCTCTGGAAGGACCAGCAGGAAATCGACTACCTTAGTTGACCTGCCCGACCTACCTGATCTCCCAGACCCCGAAGACTCTTGAGGTGACCGATGGGCAAAGCCCTCCCCTTCCCCATACACAAGCATCCGCCCACCAAGACAAATGTTATTGGAGATGTCGGTGCGGCCGCTTCAATGGCCACGGCCGCGTCTGGCGAGGACCAAGGGCAGGCTGGTGCTGAGCCCACGGATGCTACATCCGGAGAGGACGACTCCGAGTCTAGGCCAAAGCGGGCAGGCAGAAAGCCACCTGGAGCCGGCAGGTCGACCAAGACCTAAGGCGGCTGGACGGACAAGCCCGTTGGCACTCCGGCCCTTGAGATCCTCAACGCCCAAGGGCAAGGACTGGGACCCAACGCGAGGCGAGACCCAGCCCGAGGAGCGGTTCGTCCCGAGTTGGTACGCGCACCCAAATGGACAAAGCCCATAAACAAGTGCTCCAAACGTGATATGGAACGCCCATGACACCCAGTGAGCAACTGATTCGACTGATCCGTGAGACCGCCACCAAGCGAGGACTCAATACTGCCGCACTGGCCAACGAAGCGGGTGTGTCTCGGAGTGAGTTGAAGCACATCCTCTCTGGTGAGGGCTCGCTCACGGTAGACATGCTCGTCCTGCTGGCCGGCGTACTCGACCTGGGCCAAGAGGAACTGACTGCACTCGGTATTTCCAGCCCTGAGGACGAACCCGCACCCCAGTCCCTCCAGGCAGTGCGCCAACAAACATCCCTCACAGACCTGCCAGAGTTGGACCCATATGGAAACCATGCAGAGCAGATTATTCGCCTAGGGTTCGCACTGGGTTGCGACATTCACGTCGTTCTGCAGAGCGACCGGCTCGACGAGTGCGGACTTCCTGCGTCCACGCTCGAGCAGTTCCCTGACCTTCTGCCCATCAAGCTGGATGCGGCCTATCACCACCACAATGACCCTCGGTTCTTTCCTGATGGCGTTCAGCTCAGCCTGAGCTTCGATGCACTGTACACTTGCACCATTCCCTGGGAAGCATTTGAGCAACTTACGCTGATTCCTCTGGAGCCAGAACTTTCTGATGTGCCGGAACCACCGCCTACACCTGGCCGCCATCTTCGTTTGATCGAGTAGTTGGGAAGATCTATTTGGGGCGACGTGTCTTTACTCACAGAGCCTCACCGACCAAATAAATTCGAGGCACACATGACAGACCGGACCCACTCAACCCATACGCTCGCAGCATTCATTGTTGCGCTTATACTGGGTGTGCTTGGTTCGGCGGCACCAATGACCGCCCCTGTCGCCAACCAG
>CAWVVG010000667.1:0-1760 GCA_963932775.1 uncultured bacterium | reverse complement strand
ATACGGACGCTGATGCTGATGCTGATGCCGATACGGACGCCGATGCTGATGCCGATACGGACGCCGATGCTGATGCCGATATGGACGCGGACGCGGATACCGGTGAGGACTCCGCCAGCCCACCTCCTCCACCCACCGTGCAGGTCTACCTCCTAGCAGGCCAATCCAATATGGACGGCGCCGGCGAAGTCATTTCACTTCCGGCGGACCTCCGGGTCGCTCAAGAGGACGTCTGGATCTACTGGTCGGGCATCCCCACCTGGCGGGGCTTGGTCCCCAGCAGCAACTGGACGACCGGCTGGGGAACCTACTTTGGGCCCGAGGTGACATTTGGCAGGACCCTTGCCGACGCATCCGACGGCACACAAATCGCCCTCATCAAGCACGCCGTTGGCGGCACCGCTTTGTCCGATTTTTGGTACCCGGGCGAATCGGCAGAAGACCCAAGCCGTGGTGCCGGGTACACCCAATTCACGAACACCGTGACCGCGGCCCTATCCGACCTCGAGGCCCTGGGACTCACCCCCGAAATCGCGGGAATGATCTGGATGCAAGGCGAGTCGGATGCCTTCGATGTCGCATCCGCTGAGGCCTACCAGTCCCGCATGACGGCCTTCATCCGCCGCGTCCGCGAAGACGTGGCCACACCCAGTCTCCCATTTTCAATGGGGCTCATCGACTGCGAGTCGATGTGTCCGTACCGAGACACCATTCGTGCAGCTCAAACCGCCGTTGCTTCCGCTGACCTCTGGGTGTCGACCATCGAAACGGACGACGTGGGCAGCTATGTGCACGACCCAATCCACTACCATGGCATCGGCCAGCGGGTCATGGGCCAGCGCTTCGCTCAGGCCTTGTTGGGTACCGAGAGGAGTGCCGTACCCCAGCCAGCCTTTACACTCACAGGCCGCTACGAGTATGGCTACTACGGCTACTTCACCTTGGGGTACACGTTCACAGTCGACAGACCTGTGTGGATTACGGACCTGGGGATGTTTGACTTGGACGCCGATGGGCTGAACCATGCGTCAGACATTGGAATCTGGGGCGCCGCTGACGAGGCCCTCATCACCACAGAGACCCTTCCAGCGACGGAATCCGACGCAAGCCCGTTGATCGGGAATTTTCGCTACGTAGCGGTGGCTCCGGTCTACTTAGAGCCCGGCGAGTATGTGATTGGCAATGAAACCTTCGGGCTGTACCCGGATTTGTACGTGTACAACGCTGCGCACACCCCGGCCGCGGGCATGACTTGGATTGAGGGCCGTCACATCGAGGGCAGTAGCCTGGCCTTCCCCACCACCGTGGTTGCGGGAACAACCGACGCCAGCGCCTGGTTCGGACCGAACTTCTTGGTACTCGAAGCCGCCGAATAGTCCCCCTATCCGCCAACAGTCGGTCTCGACTCTTGGCTTCACTCTGCGGAACCCTGAACGGTGTTGTCGGTCAGACCCACAACCACTTGAACCCGGTCATGGTGTAAACTCAGGACATCTGGAGGTTGTATGCGGGTTGTTTTATTATTGTTGATGATGACTCCTCTGGCAGTTGGCTGCCCGGGAATAATAGAAAAGACGAACAATGACACCGCGAGCGACGCAGACGCAGACGCAGACGCAGACGCCGACGCAGACGCCGATGCAGACGCCGACGCCGATGCAGATGCAGATGCCGATGCAGACGCCGACGCCGATGCAGATGCCGATGCCGACGCCGACGCCGATGCAGACGCAGACGCCGATGCAGACGCCGATGCAGAC
>CAWVVG010000666.1:0-1761 GCA_963932775.1 uncultured bacterium | reverse complement strand
GTGAGACCACCGCAGAAAATGTGTCAAAAGTGGCGCTGGCGCTCTGATCCCACAGGTCGTTCTCTCCGCAAACCAGTACAACAACGTCGGGTTGGTAGGTTTGTAGGGTATCTTCGAGGGTGTCGAGCACGTCCTTACAGACCGCCCCCCCGACTCCGATATTGACGGCATCCGGATAGCCAGATGTGTCCCACAGCGCGATGTCAGAGTCTCCCTCAAAAAGTAGGTCAGCCGGCCCTTCTGGACCGGAGGTGCACCCCCCGAGTACCATGAAGATGACAAGGCTCATGGGCGGCCAATGCTGGGGGATGAAAGCAGCGAGGCCGTGTTCGCGGAAGACTTGGGCCATGGTGAGTTCCTCTGCTGAGCAGAACTCACCCTATACCCCCGGCGGGTCGGTCTGCGGTGAGCGGGTGTCGGCGAACCGGAGAGCGGAGGCTTCGGCCTGGATGATTGTCTCACTCAGGCGTCATTGGACCCAAGCCACCGTAGGTGCTTCGCTGGTCACCGGTGAGCGAACGGGTCTCTGCAATTTCACCCAATACCGTTGCACCAAGGGTGGGGGACCGGCTGTAGTCATTGCGGTCTACGCTGTAGAGACCGAAACGAGGTGTATAGCCTTCGGCCCACTCGACGTTGTCGGTGAGACTCCAGTGGTAGTAGCCACGAACATCCGCACCTTGTTCGATTGAAACTTGGACTTGTTCAAGGGGGCGAACGATGTTTTCGGCCCGCCGTACTCCCTTTTCAGTAGCAATGCCGGCCTCGGTCACCACGAATGGAATGTCGGGCCACAGGCCGGAGAATTCAGGGAGAAGCTCCGAGAGTCCAGGTTCGTAGTACTCGTAGCCCATGGTCGGTACCCACTTGGTAGGGGCTTCGCTGTCCAAGCACGCCCCCGCATCGATCTCTTCGAATCCGGCAAGGCAAACCATGGCGTCTACGCCGGGAATCACGTCGACTTTTCCAGTCACACCGGCACGAAAGTAGTATTGCAAGCCGAGCCAATCGAGTCGGCCCGCCCATTCTGGATGAGATTCTTCCACGACTTGGTCAAGATCGGCGTCAACGCTGCCGTCGACGATCGAGGTGGGAAAGAGCTCGTGATAGACATATCGCACCCGCTGTGCGGCAGCGGTGTCGTCTGGGTCTTCACTGATTTGTCCATCCCGCGCTGGCGTCCAAGCGGCAACAGAGAGTGAGAAGCCCACCTGTGCGGCGACACCGTCTCCATCGGCGTCCACAGTATCGTTTTCTTTGATCGCATCGTACAGGGCGGCGTGTGCGCTGAGGAGATTCCGCATGGCGTCTGTAAGGCGCGGAAGATTGGTGAAGAGGTTGGACTCACCCGGCGGAAATACGCCAAATCCGTAGCTTGCAAGGAGATAGTTTACAGGTTCATTGATGGTACACCAGTCATCGACCCTGTCGCCGTATCGCTGGGCCAGTAGCGCACCATGTTCGGCGATTTCTTCAATGATCAGCTGAGAGCCCTCGGGGTCGGCCCACCCACAAAGGTTGGTGTCCGTAGGGCCGCCTTCGGGACAGCCTTCTAAGAAATTGTTGGTCCAAAGTGGATTGCTGAAGTGATGGGCTGTAATCATGGGCTGAATCGAGGCCGCTTTGAGCGCATCGAGTTGGGCGTCGTAGTGGGCAAGGCCTTCTTCTGAAATCACATCACGTTAGGGCTCAATGCGACTCCAGGACACACTGAAGCGATAGGAATCCAGATTCATGTCTGAGACCAGTTGCATGTCGTCT
>CAWVVG010000665.1:0-1767 GCA_963932775.1 uncultured bacterium | reverse complement strand
TGACGCGGACACCGACGCGGACACCGACGCGGACACCGACGCGGACACCGACGCGGACACCGATTCGGACTCGGATGCAGACACCGACGCCGACCTCGACGACACCGGTGCACCCCCTGAGTGCAACTCGCTGATCTTTGAAGAAGATGGCCTTGTCTCTGTCAGCCCCGACACTGTGGAAGGTGGAGCCCTGTACACCGATGATCAGTTCACCATTGAGTTGTGGGCCTACTTGATTGAACCTGAAACTGCGGGCGAGCTGACCCTTGTGAGCTTGGGAGATCCAGAGGCTTGGTGGCTGGGTGTCAATGGAGAGTACCTTGAGTTCCGTTCGGGTTCGGACATGCTGCAGTCGGCTCTGCCCGCAGTTGGCTGGCACCACGTTGGTGTGGTGGCCGACCGTCCAGGGGATCAGCTGCGCATGTATGTAGACGGTACCCGGGTCGCGGTTTTAGATGAGCCCGGTGCGATGGTGGTGCCTTCTGAGGCCCAGGGCCTTCGTTTTGGTCGTACGGTCGGTTCTTTGAAGTCCTGGCCTTCTTCTATAGACGAGGTTCGTTTCGCTCATGAAGTGAAGCTCGCAGGTGTTTCACCAGACATCTCCGCTGATCGCACCATCAACGGATGGAACGCGGTATTTCGCTTCGACAATGACCTTGTGAATGAAGTCACCGGAAGCTCTGCTGCGGGTGGGTCGGTGACTTACTCGGACTCGTGCCCCCCATAGGGCGGAACGACCCGAAGGCGCTGAGCCCGTTCCCTCGCATGCTGTGGTTTGGTGAGTACGCCCCTCAGTCGCATTCGGTCGAGCACCTCATCGACACGCCTGACTGGTGGTTTTCCGGTCTCGGTGATTCGCCTGTGCCACATGTTCGGAGCGGGCAGGATGGACGCAAGGAAAGCGGCTTCTCTGGGACTGAGTTGCCCTGGCACTTTCAAGAACCAGGCATTGGCTGCAGCACCCACACCCTGAATGCCGGGCCCAAAGTTCACCACATTCAAATACAGCGCCAAGATGCCATCTTTGGACATTCGTTCCTCTAATGCCAAGGCCACCAGCAACTCTCTCAGCTTTCTCCGCAGGGTGCGCCGCCCGTCAAAGAATAGATTCTTCGCGAGTTGCTGTGTGATGGTGCTGCCTCCTCGTACACGGATCTCCCTCGGGGCCGCCTCTAACGCTTCCTGAATGGCCACCAGGTCGAATCCTGGGTGGGTTCGGAATCGGATGTCTTCTGCTGCGATGACCGCCTCGGGCATCCAGCCGGCGTCGTTCAAGGAGACCCAGCCGGGAAGCTTGGGTCCGACCCGTTGAATGCCGCGCTCTGTGCGCCACTCGACTTGTTCGTCGGTCATGTTCTCCGGAAGGGCACCGTTGGCGGCCAGATCCTTGGCTGCTGGCTCGGCAGTCCATTCCCAGGGAGGCCCGTTGAGGGTTCCGGTGAGCCCGATTGCCCCGCGAATGTCCAGCTCCTGGGAGTCGCCAAAGGCTGCCGCCACTGTGCTGAGGGGTGTCAGGGGTACCTCCAGCGTGGCAGTGACACCGGTGGGCGAAGGTTTTGAGTGCACCGTGAAGGGTATTTCTCCCCAGGAACCGTCGAGGGTGAGCGCTGCGGTCGAAGGGTCCCACTTTATGTGCGCTTGAAGTGGATTTTCAGGCAGCGATTCTCGGGAGAGATGGACACTTGATGGGGAGACGGATGGCAGAAAGGCCGAGACCTCCACTCCATCGCCCCAGGTTGTGTCCAAGCCAGCATGCATCCCACCGCT
>CAWVVG010000664.1:0-1769 GCA_963932775.1 uncultured bacterium | reverse complement strand
GCCGACACACACACTACGCCAGGAGAGTCCTGGTGCACCGGCGGTGGGACCACCTCCGATGGAACCACCACAGCCACCCTATGTCTGGGCGCTCTGGAACCCGGGGCCGGCGGCACAGCCACCGACGGAACCACCACACTTTATGCGGGCGCATTTCGCCGCATCTCTCCGTAATTTGAGGACCAAACCATGTTTCAACTGTCCAAAATGTGCTTTCTGCTCTCCCTCTCTTCCGCCGCGTGGGCAGTCCCCGCTCAATTGACCCACCAAGGTCGATTCGTAGACGCCGATGGGATTCCCCTCACAGAAGACAGCACCATCACCTTTCGGCTGATGGACTCCGACTCCGGCGGAAGCACCCTGTGGGACGAAGAACAAACCGTCGGCTTGACCAACGGCTTTTACTCGGTGGTCCTCGGTGCAGACGAGGATGAAAACCCACTGGAAACCGATGTGCTGGAGCAATGGCCTCTGTGGCTGGAGATACAGATCTCCGGCAAGCCTGCAATGGTTCCTCGGTTGGCCATCGGCAGCGCAGCCTATGCACGGGTCGCCGGCATCGCTGAAGAAGTGGCAGGAGGCCCAGTGGATGCCACCGAAGTGTCCATCGATGGCACCGTGGTTATCGACGAGACAGGCGCATGGGTCGGACCATCGGGAGAATCAAGCCTTGGCTGGAGCGACATCACAGACATGCCCAGTGATTTCTCCGATGGCATTGACGACGACACCCAGCGCACCGACGAAGACATCCGGGCAGTGGTGGGCGCCGATGCCCTCGATATGGCTGCGGGCACCACCATGGGCGGGGTCGACATCGCAACCACCGCAGACCTAAGCTCTCCAAGCTGGCTCACCTTGGCCGACATCCCCAGTGACTTCGCCGACGGCATCGACAATGACACCGACTCCTTCGCGGAGCTGGGCACCTCTTGTACAGACGGTGGCGTGCCGTCCTGGGACATGGTCCTGGGCAGTTGGGCCTGTGGGACCGTCAGCGACTCCGACACCCTCTCGGGCCTCGACTGCACCACCGGCCAGCTCGCCAGCTTTGACAGCACCCTGGGCGCTTGGGCATGTTCCGACCCCAGCGCAGGGGTCGGCGGTACCTCGGGACTTCGGAGCACTGCCGCGGACCTGACCGTCGGTGAGTCCGACGGCGGGGCTCCCTTTGCCAGTCTGGACACGCCCTTGTCCATTCCAGACGACAACACATTCGGGGTGACATCCACCCGCTACGTGGCCGATGCCGACACCGTGGAGACCATCTCGGTGGACATCGAAGTGACCCACGGCGATATGAGCCAGATCACGGTGATCCTCGGCTCCCCCACTGGAACGGAAATTACCCTGTACAGCGCAGGCGAGGAAGGAAGCGCCGACTTGAACACCAACATCGGCTGGGTCACAGCACCTGCCACCGGCGACCTGTATTCCTTTTTTGACGAAAATCCGGTGGGAACCTGGACCCTCCAAGTGATCGATGCCGGTGCCGGAACAGAAGGCACCCTGGATACCTGGAGTTTGCGAATCAACGAAGAATGGGACGGCACAGCGTTTGTTGGACAATCCCTCACCGTCCAAGGCAAGGCCGAAGTCCGGGGTCAGCTGACCATGGCCGCCGGTGCCCCGATTGTGTTTAGCGATGTCGATGGGGATGAGACCATGCGAATCAACCCCACTGGAATGACCGCGCTGTATATGATGGCTGGTGGCTGCGTCGCTACCGGTAATTATAGCTATTATTCGGCGGAATATGGTCCGGCCCA
>CAWVVG010000663.1:0-1773 GCA_963932775.1 uncultured bacterium | reverse complement strand
GTTGTTCGGACTGTTTCTCAGCTTGGAGAGCTCAATCCCACGGAGAATCTCCGCGACCTGCGCAGTCCCCTCTCGAGGTACAACCCGCAGCATGGTCTGCGAAACTGGACCGATTGACAAGCCCGCACCAAACAGGACCAGCAGCAACAACTGTTTCCATCGTTGGGGAACGCCCACCACGCCGGTGAGGGCCAGCAAGACCAGCCCGGGCAACAAGGTCACGGTTCGGCCGTCAATGGCCCAAGCCAAGCCGGAACCCACGCCGGCCAACACAGCCCAAGGCCACGTTCTCCATCGCGCCATGCCCACCGCACCCGCCAGCCCCAGTGCCGTCGTACCGCTGAGCAAGGGATAGAGATTCACCCATCGTGCGGCTGCAGCCAGCTGAGGCGTCAATGGAATCGAGAGTGCAGCAACCGCACCCGCCCACGGACCAGACAAGGCCCGGCCCAACAAGCCAGCACCCACCACCACCATGACGGCCGCCACAGACGAGAGCACTAGGCCCGTCCAGGCCCACCCATAATACGGGCCCAGGTGGCCGAGAATGTACGAGTACAGAGGCTCCAACCAGGTGCTGTTCATGGTGCCTGGGTGCATATAGGCCCAGGTCTCGCGGAGGTATCGCTCCCAGTCAAAACCCGCTGGCCAGACCATGGGGACGAAGGCGCGCCCATACCACCACGAGCCCACGCAACCGGCAATGATGCCAGCGAGCAACGGGGTCTCGCGGAGCCATCGTTTCAACGGAGGTAGTCCGAGTACACCGACCAATCTCCATCTGGGTACCAGAAGAACATCATGCTTCCGTCGGTGAGCGTCTCGACCACATCACTGATGAGGCGGTCATCAATACCCGGACATCCCCACGTCACCGCGGCCACTCCATAGGAGGCGACGTACTCTGCGCGTGACCCGGACCACCCATGCATGACGATGGCCCGAGGTCGAACGAGATCGTTGTACCCGTCTTCTACGCCATCGATCCGCATCGACTTGTCAAAGGAACCCCAGTAAATCTCCCCAGCTCGCATCATGCCCAGGCTGGATTGATGACTATCGTTCACATTGGAGAACACATCCGATATTGCTTCGCTGCCAGAACTTGAACTCTCACCATGGGCGACGTGGATATTCCACAGCAGGGTTCCTTCAATCAGGTCGAGAACCCAAAGACGGGGCTCGTAAGAAGGCAGAGAGAAGTCTGTGATGGCGTAGAACAGCTGGTCTGGATCCCCATTGCCAAAGGCCACCCCCATCGCGTACAAGGAGTCCTCGGCGGGTTCCGTGTCCATTCCCATGTCCTCCAGGTCCGACACGGAGATAAAACCGAAATTCATGGTGTACGCACCGTCGTACTCTGTGGACCCGCTGGTCCAAGTATCCGCAACGACCCAATAATAGCCCGCCTCCACATAGCCACCGGCAATCCAATGACCGCGAGAGATGCAGTCCGAGCTCGACTCGCTCGCCAAGAGGTGGACGTCAATGTCGGCACCTGTCTCCAGCGACGTAAGCTCAAGAGAGAGCAGGCCATCTTCGGGAATAAACACCCGATACAACACCTCAGCGCCCGACTCATCGGTACCGGGGGCACAGTCATAGCTGTCAAAGGACCTGCGGGTGGACACCGAAGTGTCGCCCCGGTGAGAGGCCGGAAAGGATGAGATGCACTCCACTCCGTCGGGGCACGGCACGGAGTCTGCATCCGAGTCCGAGTCCGAGTCGGCGTCCGAGTCAGCGTCGGCGTCCGAGTCCGCGTCGGCATCCGAG
>CAWVVG010000662.1:0-1784 GCA_963932775.1 uncultured bacterium | reverse complement strand
TCGACACCGTGCAGATGTCCGGCGACGACGAAGTTCATCTTCTGACGCACTTCGACAATCCCGGAGTGTGGATGGCCCACTGCCACATCCTCGAGCATGCAGAGCTCGGGATGATGACCCAGATAAACGTGATTGAGTAGGCAGTCTCAGGTTTTAGAGACACCCTTTCGCCGTCGAATCTCGTCGAGAATTAGCCGAAGTTCGCGGCTGACTTGGCCCGCCACGGAGCGGTTCTCCTGGGCCCGTCGAATCAGGTAGGGCACCACGTCACGAACGGGGCCATAGGGCACATACTTGGAGGCATTGAAGCCCCGCTTGGCCAGGTTGAAAGAGATGTGGTCGCTCATGCCGTACAGCTGGGCGAAATGAATGTGCGGATGGTCGAGTGCGATGCGCCTTGCTGCAGTGGCCTCCGCCACGACCTGGCAGCTCGTCTCGTTGTGGGTGGCGGCACAAAAGGCGATGTCGTCGAGGTTGTCGATGCAGTAGACCAGGGCCGCATCAAAGTCCTCATCCACCGCCGCCTTGGTCTCGTGAATGGGAGACGGGTACCCCTTGGCCTTGGCCCGGGTCCGCTCCTTCTCCATGTACGCGCCCCGCACCAGCTTCACCCCTAAGATGTACCCAGCCTCACGGGACTGAGTGTGGGCGGCCTCGAGGTACATCAAACGGTCGTGGCGGTACATCTGAATGGTGTTGAAGACTGTGGGCTTTTTCTGATTGAAGCGGGCCATCAGATCTTCCACCACACCGTCGATGGCATCCTGAATCCAACTCTCCTCAGCATCCACGTACACACAGACATCGAGGCTGGACGCGGCCTCACAGATGCGGGTCAGCCGGGCATTCATCTGGTCCAGCGCCGCCTGTTCGGAGTCGTCGAGGGCACAGCCCTGGTCGATCTTCTCCAGCAAAGAGAAGGGCGCGTAGCCGGTGATCTTGCAGCTCACATACGGAACCGAGGCATTGCGGTCCGCAAACTCGATGCACCGAAGTTGCTCGGCCAGATTGGCATCAAACTCCTCGTCACTGTCCTTGGCCTCAACTCCGTAGTCGAGAATGGTGCTCACACCGTGGGTGGCCAAGGCCTCCACCATGGGGCTGGTCTCGTCGAGGTCCTCTCCACCACAGAAGTGCTCGTAGACGGTGCTCTTGAGTATCGAATCGACCGGAAGCCCAATCTGAATCGCAAGGTTCGTGATGTGAGAGCCGATGTCCACGATGGTGCTGTTGGACATGATCCGAAACAACCACGCCGCTTTTGCCAGGTCCGAGTCGTCCTTTCCGGCAAAAGCAACTTCGGTGTCGTCGAAAGTAACCGTGGGCATGGTGGTTGTTTAACGCACAAAGAAGCGGAATGTTCCCAGCATATCCGGGGTGGCGGTGCACGACGAGAACGTACCGCTGGTTGCCATGGAGAGTTCGTGGCTCTCGGACCACGGACTGAAGCCACGAACCCCCTCATACCCGCTGACTTGGTAGTAGGAAGCCAACAGCAATTTCAATTCGTTGTGGTAGTCCCCGCCCGGACCATACACCACCAGCGCATACCCATTCCCGAGAGAACCACCACACCCACTCTGGGTCCCGCTCCTACCAGACACAAAGAGACTGTGGCCTGTGTCCAAAGGAATTCGAGAATGGTGGTCTGAATGATACTGGTTGTCCGCACCCGCTGCGCTCGTGATCTGATTGTAGGTCCAGGTGCCTGGGCGAGTACCAACAGCGTCGTACTGGTCCGTTCCGGAACCATCCTGAACCGTGATCCGAAATTGACTCCCGGT
>CAWVVG010000661.1:0-1789 GCA_963932775.1 uncultured bacterium | reverse complement strand
TGGCGCCACGACCCCGTTCGTGTCACCAGCGCGGTTGCGTCGGCGGTGGGCGCCACGGGCCCTTGTGGTACGAGTTTTTCAGCCTGTGCAGCGGCGGCACAAGCCATTGCTGAGGGGCTCCGCACGATTCGTCGGGGTGAGGCAGATGTGGCCATCGTGGGTGGCCATGACAGCATGTTGCATCCTTTTGGGTTGTTGAGCTTTGTGGTTCTCGGTGCCCTCTCTCCGGATGCAGGGCGACCCTTTGACAAGCATAGAGATGGCTTTCTGATCGGTGAAGGCGCTGCCATATTGGTACTCGAACGCGCCGACTACGCCCATGCAAGGGGCGCCAGGGTTCGGGCGCGACTCCTGGGAGCGGGAACCAGTGTGGACGGCTACGCGGCCACCGCCCCCCAACCGGAGGGCAAGGGCGCGGAGTTGGCCATGAGAGCGGCCTTGGCCGATGCCGGCCTCGACGGAGACGACGTGGATTATGTAAACGCCCATGCAACGGCCACCCCCGTTGGCGATATCGCGGAGGCTGCTGCGATTGCACGGGTCACGCCGAATGCTGCGGTGAGTTCCTTCAAGGGTGCTGTGGGGCATACAATTGCCGCAGCGGGTGCCATTGAGGCGGCTGGCTGCATCGCTGCACTGGAGGGAGGTTTTCTTCCGGGCACCGCCGGCTTGCTCGAGGTGGATCCGGTGATCCGCGTCAATGTCTTAAAGCAGACGGTCCATCGTGCTCCGAAGATTGTGGTGTCCAACAGCTTTGGCTTTGGTGGCCAGAATGCGGCATTGGTCTTTGGGCTCGCGGAGGGAGCATGATTAAAAACAGGCCAGTCACAGTCACAGGTGTGGGTCTGTTGTCTCCGGCGGGCATCGGTCACGACAGCATCGGTGCGGCCCTGGGTGGCCAGGTTCCGGGCTTTCGTGCACGGGACCACATTGCGGACCGGAAGTCCCTCAAGCTGATGACCCGGGCGGTACAGTTGGGGATCTCAGCGGTGCAGCTGGCGCTCGATGATGATGGTGACTGGGCTTCGATTCCCCCCCATCGTCGCGGTATTTTTGTGGGTGCTAGTCCACAGTCTGGAGACCCAGATGATCTGCGTCCCGCACTGGAGGCATCGATGGGGGCCGATGGTTTTGACATGCAGCGCTACGCTTCCGATGGGTATCCACTGATTCACCCCTTGTGGTTGGTCCGCGGTCTCTCCAACAACATCATTGGGTTTTCGGCCGCGATTCACGACCTACAGGGTGTGAACGCCAACTACTGCGATGGCCCGCTCGGTGGCTGGAATGCGCTGCGCGAGGGAGCGTTGGCAGTGGCTGAGGGTCGAGCAGACATGGTGGTGGCGGGCGGAGCCGATGCTTGGGCGGGAGCGGAGACACTGCTGGCGGGTGCACCGTGTGGGGATGGTGCTGGATTTGTGGTCTTTCGACCTGGGGAACCCGATGTGCTCGACAGGCTACCGCTCACTGGAGGCGTTGATGAGCGAGGGGCGCTGGGCTTTTTGGGTGCCGCTTCGGGTCCGGTTGCTTTCTGCCGTTCATGGCTTCGAAGCCAGTGATTTAGGCGGTCTGAAGGTGTGGGCCAACCCCAAGGCTGACAAGGACCTTACGTACTTAAGCGTTCACTTATTGGTGCAGGCGACTATTCTGCACTTACGGGAGGAACGATGAGCTACCACGACAATCCAGATCCAACGACTTGGGCGAAAGTGCGGGATGCATTTGCAGAGGCACTTGGGCTTGAAGAGGATGAGGTTGAACTGGACGCCAAGTTGATTGAGGATTTGGG
>CAWVVG010000660.1:0-1796 GCA_963932775.1 uncultured bacterium | reverse complement strand
CGGCCCGATATTGGCCGTGCCGAATCCAGGCTCGGCTGGCGGCCCAAGATTGCCTTTGATGATGGGCTGGCCCGGACCATCGCTTGGTTCAAGGCCGAGGCTTAAGGCTCAGAAGCGAGAGACCACACCCGCTCGCACGGTCATGACGACGCCAAAGCCTTCCACGGGTACGGGCATCTGCTTTATGTATTGGCGGCCCGTGTCGAGGATTCCGGGGCCGAGCAAGTGGGTATATGTGGACTCGATAAAGGCGCTTGCTCGTTTGCGTGGGTCGAAGCCCAGGCCGAGGCCACCCATTGGGCCATAGGTCTGGACACCGGGCCGATCCTGGTAGGCAACCTTGTCCAAGTCAGGGGTCACGTACGAGTCGTTAAAGCGTGTATTCCAGCCGGTCACCAAGAAGGGTTTGACCAGGCCCGTGGGCCTCAGCACCAGTCGGACCCGTGGCTCGACCATGAATGTGAGGGCGGTTGCGGGCTGGAAAATGGTCTGGTCCGAGCACTCTGCGCACAAGGTTCCGTTCTCGAAATCACTCTTGCTTCCATAGGCTTCCCAGCCAGTGATCAGTTCCTTTCGTGGGAATTCGAGGCCTACGTTGACGCCGAGCTCAAGCCACCACGTTGGTGCATACCCAGCGCCGGCGATGAGCGAGAATGCCGTGCCCGGTAGAAATTGGTCTCTTTGGTAGCTGCCGATTGCGCGGAAGGTATCGGGTCCATCCTGAATCAGGGCGGTCCGCACCGAATACCGGCGTTGGACATCTCCGAAGACCAGTCCGGGGGCCAGCTCTACAAAGAATGCCTTGGCGCGAATCTTCTTGGCTGCCAGGAACTCAATTCGGCTCTGGTTGGATGCCTGAAATTCTTCGTACAGGCCCTTTGTAAGTCCCATGTACCGGCGTTCGTCGTCCTCAGCCATGGGGCGTGAAGATACCCGACCACTGGCGATGGGCGCGGCCGCGGCGGGCGGTGGTTCTGGAGCCCGCTTGGCGGCGGGCGGTGCGACTGGCGGGGGTGCGGGCGCTGCGGGTATGGGCAGGTCCGGAGCGATGTCGATGATTCCCAGGGCGTCTTCAGAGATGGTTGCGGCAGCGACCATCGGGGCGGTGGCGGTCATCAGCAGCTCGTCGCCCATCTTCAACACATCTTCGGCGATGAGCGCTGCATCCACGGCGAACCGGCTGGCAACTTCGGCACCGAAATCGGCTTGAAAGATCTCTACGGGTTCTTCGATGCCGCGTCGGTAGTACTCGATGGTGGCGGTAATCTGGGCGTCGGTCATGGTGACCGTGCCGAGTAGGGCCAGCTCTCCTTCGATGTCCATCCAGAGGTTTCCAGGACACTCAGACCGTGCAGGACAGTCTTGAGCGGCGTCGCCCAAGAAGGTTCGAAGGTCATTGGCGTCGAGGAACGCGAGGTCCCTGTCCGATAGGGCCTCGACCATGGCGGAGTACACAATCTCGGGACCGGCCTCAGACGAGCCTGGAGTCCCGTGAAAGTCCGGGAGAATGATTTCGTTCGCTGAAGCGCTCGCAATGAGCATCCCTATCCAAAGCATGACTGCCTCCAGTAGCGGGGCCAGTGTTATCGCGGATGGCATCCAAGCCAAGGGGTGAGTGTTTTGACGTCCCCAGATTGTCACGCGGCCACATTGCACCAAATTCGGTTTGAGCCTTTGAGCGGCGTCCGTTAAGCGCAGGCCGTCGCCGAGGTAGCTCAGTTGGTAGAGCAGCTGATTCGTAATCAGCAGGCCGCGTGTTCAAGTCGCGTTCTCGGCACCACCTCGAAGCCTCGGTC
>CAWVVG010000659.1:0-1796 GCA_963932775.1 uncultured bacterium | reverse complement strand
GACACCAAGACCGTGACCCATCGACCGCCGGAATTTTCGCCTTCTGGTGCAGGAACGTCGTCAACCGATGCACTTGCAGCTTTGGCCGAAGGCGCTGTGCGTGGAGGTCTTGGTGAAGGGGATGCGCAAGGATTCGCCGCGAGTATTTTACCGGCTGTTCAGGGCCTGGTTGAGAGCATGTTGGCCGCCCGTCCCGTCCGAGAGGTTCCTGCCGCGACTCCGGCTCCGGCTCCTGTGCCCTCCCCGGTTGTGGCCGCTGCACAGCCTTCCTTGCCAGCAGTGGGGTCGATTGTGTGCTCCGGCGCGTCTGTGGGGCTTCCGGGTGGTGAGGAGGTGTTTGCGGAGGACAATATTGAGCGCATTCTCGAAGGAGATGTTCGCATTCGCCGACTGAGTGAAGAAGACCAAGACTCATTTTTGGCGAAGAAGGTTGTCCGCTTGTACAAGGACGCCAAGACCGGCCAGGGGACATTCAAGTCTGTAGAGAAGCGAGAGGAAGTGATCCGGCTCGCTGGGGTCAAAGAGGCCTTCGACCTCGTGGAGCAGTATGGTGTTGATCCCGACTGGGTTCGGGCGCTAGACATCACGACCAAGCTGGCGTTTGCTGCCGGTATTGAGGCGCTTCGGGATGCTCAGATTCCCCTTGTTCAGACCTTCCACACTACGCGGAAGGGAAAGAAAGTAGCCACAGGATGGAAGCTCCCTGAGGACATGCGCTCGACCACCGGGGTCATCTTTGCATCGGCCTTCCCCGGGTATGAACAGTTTGCACGGCACTTGCGCTCGAATGGAGACGACGGTGAGGGGCGTTTTGATCGTCGCTTCTTGTTTCAAATTTTAGCCATGGGGCACTCCCAATTCGCACAGTACATCGGTGCTCAGGGTCCAAATGCCACAACGAATGCGGCTTGTGCGAGTACGACGCAAGCCATTGCGATGGCCTCCGATTGGATTCGGCTCGGTCGCTGCGAGTGTGTGGTCGTCGTTGGCGCCGATGATGTCACCGGCGACGCGCTCTTGGAGTGGATCGGCACGGGCTTCTTGGCCACAGGTGCTGCCACGACCCATGATGTGGTCGAAGAGGCGGCGCTGCCGTTTGATGCTCGCCGGCACGGGATGATTCTGGGCATGGGTGCAGCGGGGCTGGTCATCGAGAGTGACAAAAGTACGGCAGCTCGTGGCGTTGTGCCGCTGGGCCGCCTGTTGGCATCGCGCTTTGCCAACTCCGCCTTTCATGGCACGCGCTTGAATCCGGAACACATTGCTACCGAGATGGATGCCTTGATCGCAGATGCGACCACAGAGGCCGGTGTGGATCGAAGCACATTTGCCTCCAACGCGATGTTCATGAGTCATGAGACCTATACCCCCGCTAAGGGAGGCTCCGCCGCTGCAGAGATCGAGAGCTTGCGGCGCGCCTTTGGTGAGAGTGCATCCAAGGTTGTGGTTACCAACACCAAGGGCTTCACGGGTCATCCCATGGGCGCTGGCGTGGAAGATACGGTTGTCTTGAAAGCTCTTCAGTTTGGTCGGGTTCCTCCCATACCTCATCTAAAGGAGCGTGACCCTACGCTCGGTGACTTGACCCTGTCTGAAGGCGGAGCCGTTTCTCTCCGGTTCGGCATTCGGTTGGCTGCGGGCTTTGGTTCTCAGCTGGCCCTGTTGGCTTGGGAGGGCATAGCCAAGGGCGATCACCGGATTGGTGATTCAACCAAATACACAGACTGGCTGCGCCAGATTAGCGGCCATGAGAATCCGGAATTGAAGGTCAGCAAGCGTCACCTACGGGTGGTCGC
>CAWVVG010000658.1:0-1801 GCA_963932775.1 uncultured bacterium | reverse complement strand
GGGCGTAGATTTTCACGTGGAGCGAGGCCGCAGTTTTGGCATCATCGGACCCAATGGCGCCGGAAAATCGACTTTACTTAAGCTGATTGGCGGCATCACTCGCCCCACTGAGGGAGAGATTCGCGTGCGCGCCCGCCTCTCCACCCTGCTTGATCTCGGGCTGGGCTTCCACCAAAGCTTCTCGGGTCAAGAAAACATTCGCCTCAACTGTGCGTTGCTTGGAATGTCAGCGTCCGACATCAATGCCCGTTTGCCGAGCATCATTAGCTTTGCTGAGCTCGGGGAGTTCATCGACTACCCGGTGCGGACCTACTCAGCGGGGATGAACCTGCGACTGGGCTTTGCCATCGCAGCCCACACCGATGCGGACGTATTCTTGATCGACGAGGTCCTGGCTGTCGGCGACCAGTATTTCCAGCGCCGCTGCATCGACAAGATCGAGGAGTTTCTCGCTGCTGGAAAGACGATCATTCTGGTCAGCCACGACCTCCACTCAGTGCGCAGTCTGTGTGACGAAGTTCTGTGGCTCGAGGAGGGCAAGGTGCGGGCCTTTGGTCCTGCAAAACAGGTGGTCGAGCGGTACGTAGACATCGAGCGAGAGCGGTCAGTGGGTGCGGAGGCTCGCAAGGTCCGACCGTTTGTAGCGCCCCTCAAGAGCATCCCGACGCCCACCTACGAGGCCACCGTTGACGACCCCAAATTGAAGGCGGCCATTCTCGAATCGGTTCAGGTTCCGAATCTGAAAGAGTTGGCTCGTGAGCACATCCAAGCCGAGGCCTACGACATTGTGGATGGTGACATCCCTGTGGTTCAAGGAACCGGTGAAGTTCGGGTACTGAATGTACGCATCATGGATGGCGATGCCCGCGACAGAGCGCGCTTCCAGACTGGTGAAGACTTGGTGGTGGCCGTCACCTTTCGAACCACCCGTCCCATCAATAATCCAATCTTCGGGGCCGCTATCTATCGAAGCGATGGTGTGTATGTACACGGTCCCAATTCCCAGTGGGACAAGGTGCTGGAAGGGACCTACCATGGAATCTTCACGTTCTTCATCCAGTGGAAGAACCTGGAACTCTTGAGTGGGCGCTACCGCCTAAGCATTGCGGTGTTCGACAAGGGCCATCTCAAGCCGTTCGTTTGGCACAACCAACTCCATGACTTTGAGATGGTGACCGAGATTGAAGACCATGGCATGGTGCTGATGGACCATGCCTGGGGCATGATCACACACCTCAAGACATGAAACAGGTGCTGCTAATCGGACGGGGTCCACTCCCCTCGCCGACCGAACCGCAGACGGGTTTCTCTCAGCTGCGCACAGCCGCATTTGCACAGGCCTTGGCGACCACTGGACACGCCGTGCGCTTGGTTTTGTTGGTTCCTGAGGCAAATGCGAAGGTCCCTGCGGAGTGGTCAGGCACCATTGAGGTGAGCGAGGAAGGCCCGGGATGGCTGGACCTCATCGCTCAGCTATCTGTGGGCTCAGATTTGATTGTCAGCGCCGGGCCCTACAATCCAGGTCGGGCCGCAGTTGCCGTAGCGAGGGACCAACCGGTCTGGGCAGATGTGCCGGGTGATCCTCTGGCTGAGTTGGCGGCCCTCTCTCGGGTCACCACCGGGGGCCTGAGTCAGACCCAAGTTGCTGCGGCACAGGCCGCTGCGTGTGCCGTGCTCGGCCGAGCCGACGCAATCTCCGTGATCAGTGCAGCGCAGAGACACGCTACCCTAGGACAATTGGGCCTGCTTGGACGAAACCTGCTGGCCAGCTCCGAGCCCTTGGTGGAGGTGGTGCCAATCA
>CAWVVG010000657.1:0-1802 GCA_963932775.1 uncultured bacterium | reverse complement strand
GGTGTCAAGCCGGAGCATGGGTCCTTGGACGGCATCGTTTCGCTGTCTTCCGGCGAGGTGTTGGTCTCGAGCTGGGCATCCAGCGGGATCTACAAAGGAACAGAGAATGGACCGTTCACAACCGTCATCGCAGATGTAGACGCACCGGCTGACATCGGTTGGGACGGGCAGAGAAATCGCGTACTCATTCCGCTCTTTAAGCAGAACTCAGTGGTTATCCACGAGTTGAAGTAGCATGGCATCGGTGGTTGTTTTTTGTCCTGGAACGCGTCTTTTGACATAGAACACAGGGGACCAGTTTGCACATTGGCATCCGCACACAGTTCTTCATCCTGTTCACACTCGTGTCTGGGGTGCCGGTTGTTTGGTTTGGTCTGAATGAAGCCGAGCGGCAGGCGAGTTTTGCCATTTCGGAAAATCGAGAGCAGGGCCTTGCGCTGGCGGCCTCGGTTGGTCGAGAGGTGCAGAGTCAACTGGAACACAGGGTAGAGGCGGTCGAGACCCTTGCGAGTCATGCAGCCAGTCTCGCGGTTTGGGACGATCAAAACCTTGCCCGAGTCGTTGAGGCCCACGGCCAAAGTGTGGATGGATTCTCCTTCCTCTATGTGGCAGATGACCTCGGAATTTCCAGGGCATCTTTCCCTGCATTCAACAGTGATGGGCAGAGCTCCTGGGGTACGGATTACTCCGGCCGCGATTATTTTATGGCCGCCCGGGCCACGAGGGAGACCGCAGTCTCCCGGGTGCAGCTTGGAAAACTAACGGGAGTGCCCAACCTTCAGATAGGTGTCCCGATCCTGGCAGCAGACGGGTCCTTTCGCGGCATCGCGGAAGGGTCCATTGACCTCGGTGGCCTGCAGGTCCTTGTGAAGGCTGTGGCCAAAAATCTGGTGAACTATCGGGTGGTGGTCATCGACAACCACGATGCGGTTGTCGCAGATTCAGACAAAGTCAAGATTGATGCGGTGCAGAGGGTTGAAGGGGTTCCACTGGGGATGGCTTTGGTGGGCCACAATGAAGCTCGAATCATGCCGGATGAACACGGGGTCTCTCAGTGGGCCGTTGTTCATGGCTTGTTCGTTCGTGGCCATAGCTGGCGGGTAGTGGCCGTTCGGCCATTGGTGGACCTGCGCAACTCTGCGGAACAAGCCCGATGGAAAACCCGTCAGGGTGCCATCGGTGCCTTGGCAGTCGGATTGCTTGGAGCCTTCTTGGGCGCGCTCGCATTGTCCGCTCCCCTTCGGAGCCTGTCCCGAACTGCACGAAGCATTCGTGAAGGGACGCACAAGGCAGAGTTCTCACCAGTCAAGTCTTGGCATGCGCAGGAGATACTCGAGCTTTCCGTTGCAATGAAGCAAATGGTAAAGAGGCTCACAGCGCACACAAAGAACCTGACGGCGACATCAGAACAGCGTGCCAGAGATCTCGCGGTTGCGAACACTCGCCTTGAGATCATGGCCATTGCAGTCGACTATGCGGCTGAAGCTTGGCAGATTATCGGACCCGATGAGCGGGTTGAGTACGTCAACCATGCCTTTGTCGAGATGACTGGGTACACCCTCGACGAACTCAAGGCGAGTTCTGCAGTCTTGGTTAAATATCAAGCTGATGACGCCACGCTGCGCGAAATTTTGGGAACCGAGACCACCGTTGGGGGCCTGACCCGGCAAGCCACCCGAAAGGATGGCTCGAAGTACATTGAAGAGCTGAGCGTTGGGGTGATTGGGAATGACTGGACTGGAGGTGTCTTGCGGTATTTTTGCGTGCGCCGAGATGTGACTCGCCGCCATGAAAAGGAACAG
>CAWVVG010000656.1:0-1805 GCA_963932775.1 uncultured bacterium | reverse complement strand
ATACAGGCTTCCCCCGTGTGGCCAATGTTGCGCAGGTCGATGTCGGGGCTGCATTGCAAGAAGCTGTCCAGCTCATCATTGAGTCGGTTGTTGCCAGCATGGAGCACACGCCGCCTGATCTGGCTGCTGACATCGCGGGAACAGGAATTGTGTTGGTGGGCGGCGGAGCGCAACTTCAAGACCTGGACCGTGCCATTGGACATGCCACTGGAATGGCGGTGGTTGTGGCTGAAGACCCGGGCGCGTGCATCGTGCGGGGGGCTGCCATGGCCTTGGGCAATCAGGCCCTATTGAGATCCGCCACAGGCTGATCCAAGCAAAACGGGCTCACACCGAAGTGCGGCCCGTTCCTGTTTGAGATGCCGGCTTACAGCGCAGTTGAGACGAACTCGTCGAGCGCTTTTCGGTTCAGTGCACCGACACGCTGTCCCACGACTTGCCCGTCCTTGAACAAGAGTAGGGTGGGGATGTTGCGGACACCAAAACGTTGTGCGACCGCTTGGTTGTGGTCCACATCTACTTTGCAGATGCTCAGCCGATCCTGGTAGTCCCCAGCCATTTGCTCGAGGACGGGTGCGATCGCACGACAGGGTCCGCACCAAGTGGCCCAAAAATCTACCAAGACTGGGACCTTGCTGTTTACGACGTCTGCGTCGAAGTTTGTATCTGTGGTGTTTGTGATGAGGTCGCTGGCCATGGGAACTCCTGGGAAAAGTTTGGTTTGTTTGGGAGGGTTCTAACACTTGGGGGTGTCAGCTTGCGTGGTTCCCATGTACGATCTTGTCTGCGGTTGGGCAAGCTACTCGTACACAAGATTTGTAACGGGTGCAAAAGAACAATTAACGGCGGGCGATAATGGGGGTTGGAGCGGATAAATTGTGGTCTGGAGAGGAGTTTCTGTGTCAGGTGGCAGGGCCATCGTGCGATGCTTCCCCAGTGCGGGCTTTGTACCTCGCGCACCGCGTGGCGGCCTCAGGGCGCCTGTGGATGTCCAGGGGAGTTGAGGTCTGCTCCATCACGGTTTCTGAAGGGACAATTGGCGGTTGCAGTGGATTTCAGCATCTCATTGACGGAAAAGAAGGCGAGCGACAATGGTCTCTTTCCGCCTGGGCAGAGGTTGTGGAAGATGGTGAGACCGGAGCGTTGAATCGTGTGGCCCAGAGTTTGTGTCGCGCAGCAATTAAAGTCGAGTCCGATGGTGACTGGATGGTCAACTTCATCTCCACAGATGAACCACCTCCCAAGGATGCCACGATCCCTGAAACCCTCTCCGCGTCCTTGCAGGCGGCGATTGGTACGGCCATCACCGATGCCGACGTGCGAGCCTGGCTCGCTGAAGCCACCCAGACGAAGGTAGAGGTTTGGCGTCCTGACGATTGCTTACCGGAGAAATGGGGCCTGAGTCCGGAGGCTCATCGACTGCTGGACGCGTGTGAATCCAATGGCTCCGTGGGGTCGTTGTATGTGGAGATTGGCGTGGGTGGATGGCCAAGCTTTGGCATTCTTTGGCGCTTGGGTTTGGTCTTTGTCCCGTCCATAGATGGACTCGAAACGGCCGGTGAGAATGCGTTCCCGGAAGCGTTCATAGAACCTGAACCCACTGAGGAAGAAACAGCGGAGGTGGAGCCGCCCGCTCCGGCACACCAGCCCGACCATCCGAAGCCTGCACCCAAAAAAGAAAGGGCTTCGCGTGAGAGGCCCACACGGGCCCGGCCTCCAGAAACGACCGAGAAAACCAGTCAAAAGAGGGATGTAGCGTCGCCGGCGAGGAAGCGGAAAATAGACCCTCGGAGGGCAATTCTCAA
>CAWVVG010000655.1:0-1807 GCA_963932775.1 uncultured bacterium | reverse complement strand
GAAGGTGTGAGAAGAAGGCATGGGTATGGCCAGCGCTCCAGCGTCGCCGACGAAATACGAAGCTCGGTATGTTGGGGGTGACCTCTTCAAAGGAGCCGACACGTGGGTCATAGACGATGCGGTGACCGCTGAGCATAAGCGTGTAGGAGAGGAAGGTGTCCTCGGTGATGCAGCCCGAGAATTTATGCTCCCGCAGTGGCCCTGAGCGGAACACGGCTGTTGAGCCCGTGAATGACACGCGCCCGAATGACATCTGGAGTGCGCGATTGAATAGCTCAAATGCAACATGGGATAGGCCTGAATCCCAGATCTGGGCCAGCGATCCCGTCGATAAGGCGCGCTTTCGAAACTGGACCCCATCCGCGGATGTCCCGTGGAGAACGCCGACCCCGTTTCGGATCCAGTCGAGTCGGGCGCGATGATCGGCGTCCAAGAGCGCTACAAAGTCACAGTCGGTGCGGTCGAGAGCGTGGTTGAGCTTGAGGTGCTTGGAGCGGTGTCCAACCGCCACGATGTTTACGGTCCGGCTGGGTACGCCGGTAGCGAGGTGGATGAGGGAGCCCGCCTCTACCTCTGTGGATGGGTACGCGGCACTCAGGGCTGAGACGGTGGAGTCGGAGAAGTTCTCCACCAACACCTGAATCTCGATCTCATCGTCATAGTCTTGGTCGATGAGCGTGCGGACCGTGTCAACGAGGCCGGCCCCCTCATGGTGGGATGGCACCAACACCAAGACCTTGCCGCCCGCGGTTCCTTCAGGGAGCGTGTCTTCATCCTGGTCCGACAGCGTGTGAATCCACACGAAGGCGTACATGGCGAACCAGTAGGTCAGAAAGTAGCAGAGCACCCACATCAGCGGTGCGAGCAGCGTCATTACCATTTCTGCCTACCCACATTGCCCGAAAATGCCGGTGTCGCGTTGCGCTCGTGGAGCATCAGCCCCCGATGGGGATGCAGTCGTCCATGGTTGCACACTCAACTTCGCCGTCGCAGTCCTCGGGGTCAGGTGTGCCCGTCATGGACTCATCGCAGGAGCCTGAGGTGCCATAGCCACACAGACAATCAACCGGAGCACAGACGCGCTCGGAGCAGTCAAAATTCACGCACTCGCAGTGGGTAGAGGCGCACTCGGCGTCGGCAGAACAGGTCTCACCGTCTACCAAGGGATCGGGGCTCTCTCCAGTGTCTGGAGGGAGGGTCCCAGAATCATCAGCGGTAGATGAGGTGTCATCAGCGGTAGATGAGGTGTCATCAGCGGTAGATGAGGTGTCATCCTGACTGCCCCCATCGGCATCGGATCCGCCATCCACGTCACCATCTGCTTCAGAAGGTCCTGAAGTGTCGAGGTTTAAATCCTTGGGTAGGTTGTTTCCGCAGCCAAGGGCAAAGGTCAGTACCACCATCCAAAGAACATTTTGCAAGCTGGGCATGGGGGATTCACTCCTGAGAACAACACAATTGAAGCGCAGCCTAACCTGACCACGGACCCATTGCCGGGTTGTTTCATGCCATGCGCGTATTGTTTTCCTCGGTCGCAGTCTTCATTCAGTAGCGGGGATTTTTGATAGCGGAGTTTGGTCAACGATTTTTTTGGGGTCAAGAGTCCTGCGTGGGTGTCCTGATTATTTTGAAAATATTGGGGGGGCGCCGGTGGCCCGGTGGGAGGTCTGCGGAGACATCTTCGAGCAGGCCGACGAACTTGAAGAGCCACCGGGGTCAGACACGGGGGGTCGACCCGGGCCCCCCGCGACGACTTGGTCGGAAGCTCGCGGCATGCGTGTCGCACGCCTTGTTCGGTGGGGGTCAA
>CAWVVG010000654.1:0-1814 GCA_963932775.1 uncultured bacterium | reverse complement strand
CGTATTTGAAGCCGTTCACGGCACCGCACCGGACATCGCTGGTCAAGGTGTTGCCAACCCGCTCGCGGTGCTGATGAGTGGACTATTGCTGCTCCAGTATGTGGGAGAACAGGCCATCGCTGACCGCATTGAGCGGGCTGTGTTCGATGTGCTCGAAGAAGGGAAGCACACCACACGAGATCTCGGTGGCGATGCGGACACCGCACGATTCACCAACGCCATCATCGATAAGCTTTAGGAGACTGAATGGGACACCGTGTCACATTGATTCCAGGAGACTGGGTTGGACCTGAGACCATCGCGGTCACCAAAGCTGTCATCGCTGCGGCTGGCGTAGACATTGAATGGAGTGAACACACCATCGATGAGTCGGGCATCACAGAAGCCCTGATCGACGACTGCAAGGCCACGGGTGTGGTGCTCAAAGGAAAGGTCCGCGCTCCACGAGAGAAGGGAAAGCTTCCTCCAACCATTCAGCTTCGAAAAGCCCTGGGCACTTGGTCGACGATTCGACCGGTGACCGCCCTCCCGAACACCAACGCACGTTTCGAAGACATCGACATCATCGTCGTCCGCGAGACCAGTGAAGATATCTATTCTGGGATTGAGCATGAAGTGACCGATGGGGTGTACGAGGCCATCAAGATCACTACCCGTGCAGCCTGTGAGCGAATCGCTCGGTCCGCTTTTGAGCTCGCCCGAGCTCAAAGACGGAAGAAAGTCACCATCGTTCACAAATCAAACATCATGAAGAAGTCTGATGGCATGTTCTTGAAGACGTCGATGGAAGTTGCAAAGGAATATCCAGACATCCAAAGCGAGGAAGCAATTGTCGATGCACTGTGCATGCGCCTGGTGAAGTGGCCCATGCAGTTCGACGTTTTACTCACAGCGAACCTCTTTGGGGACATCGTATCCGACCTCTGCTCTGGCCTTGCAGGAGGAATTTCAGCAAGCCCATCGGCATCGTATGGAGATGACGTTGCCTTGTTTGAGAACCCTCACGGAAAAGCAGAGGACCTCGTGGGCTCAGGTTTAGCGAGCCCGATTCCGATGCTTAGAACCTCGGTGCTGATGCTGAGTCATATGGGGGAAACAGAAGCCGCCGAGAGAATTGATTCCGCCATTCATTCGGCCTTTTCGAATGGTTTACGGACGGTAGATGTCGGCGGAACGGATGGCTGTGCCGCCGTTCAGTCTGCTCTTTTGGAACTTCTTAGCCAAAAAATATAAAAAACTCATCTCAAGCCCTAATGGTAATTGACGTGGGTTCCGTACTGTTGTGTATGAGCTACTCAAACACCATCATCATCGGCATCTTCGCCCTCCTCAGCGTCGGTACCACCGCCCAAGCCGGAACGCCTTCCTTGAGCGACATCATCCCAGCATACAGTCGGGATGCCAGTGGAATTGCGATGGCCGTTACCGAGTTGCTGCCGAGCATCGACAACTGCGTCGCGGCCCACCAAGCCATGGGCGGCCAAGACAAGGTCACATTCAACATCGCTTTCGCGGTGACCACTTCGGGTGAGGTCGGTGAGTTGATCGTCGAAGGCGAAGAGACCGACACCACCGGCTTGAACACCTGCATCGGCGGTACCCTGAGTGCCATGCACTTCACGCCTGGCGCCCAAGCCATCCCCGTTCAAATGCCGCTGACCGCATCCGCTCGAACCGAAGGCGTGATGCAGTAACAATGAACTGCGGGCGAAATACCCGGAGAACGCTCAGCGTACATAGAAAAAAAAGGGCCCCAACGGGCCCTTTTCCTTTTTCAATTTTTCCTTACTGTGCGGAAGGAGGACCCTCAGGCG
>CAWVVG010000653.1:0-1819 GCA_963932775.1 uncultured bacterium | reverse complement strand
ATGGTGGTCTTTAAGGTTGTGCCCGTTCCATTGACCCCGCTGATGCTCATCCGCCTGGGACAGGGAGAGGACCTCCATTATGACTGGGTCTCCTTGTCTGAGATGAGCCCTCATCTGGCCCGTGCGGTCATTGCCTCGGAGGACAATCGCTACTGTGAGCACAGCGGCATCGACTGGGGTGCATTCGGAGATGTGCTCGAAGAAGCGCGTGCGGGTGGGCGGCTGCGGGGTGCGAGCACCATCTCGATGCAGACGGTGAAGAATCTCTACCTGTGGCCGGGTCGGAGCTATGTCCGAAAGGCTCTTGAGGCTGGCTTGGTTTATGGTCTGGAGGGTGCGTGGGACAAAGAGCGGATCATCGAGGTGTACCTGAACATCGCGGAGATGGGGCCCGGTGTGTACGGTGTGGAGGCGGCGTCACGGTATCACTTTGGGCGGTCCGCCTCCGAGCTCAGCTTTGTGCAGGCGGCATCCCTAGCGGCCATCTTACCGAGCCCTCGTCTCCGAGATCCAACCCAGAGGAATCGGGCGATGGGGTCTCGAGTGGGTCGCATTCGACGTTCGATTCATGAGCTTGGGCCAATGCTCAACTGCGTGCCAGAGGCAAAAGGTCTGGGTCAGCCCGAGCGTCAGGCCGAGCGTCAGGCCGAGCGTCAGGCCGAGCGTCGGCCCGTTGCGGCACCACCACCACAGCCACAGGTGGAACCAGAGACCGAGCCAGAGCATTCAACAGAAACCGAGGTGGAGCCATTGCCACAGGCCAAGGACAATTTCCCTCAGCATCTGACGCCTCGAAAAAAGGGGCGTCGCCGGGCCCGTGGAAAAAGGGGCCGCCGCAGTCCAGGACTGTAGGCTATTCCCAGGTGGGCGTGAACGTCAGCAATCGGCCACCGTCGTAGGCATAGATTGTGTCGTGCAGACTGCTGTACTGGGTTGCTGTGAGGTAGTGGATCACGTCCCAGGCTATGGATGGGTCCCAGACCGATGTCGTCCCGATTTCCCATGCGTAGCTGATGGTCGTGTCGGCCCAGAACCCCTCCATGGCGTAGAGAACACCACAAGCAATGAAGGCGTTGTTGTACTCATTCTTGTGGCCTGAAGGTGCCGTCCAAGTGCTTAGAACGGCCAGTGTACCTGGGTGAATTTTGCTGACCTGGAACTTGCCTCCGGCTGCAGAAGATGAGTGGATGATCATGAGGTCCTCCCCATCGGTGTCCAGGTCTGTGGTGGTGTGAACACCCCATGCGTAGGCATAGGCGGCGTCTCCAGATACACCGGTGAGACTGGCACGGGCGACCTCGGTTCCACTGCTGAGCTCAAACTTAATGAGCTCCGCTGTGTCGGCCTCGAGCGTGTACATGTGTCCATCGAAGACCACCTGTCCGGTGCCAGCCCAGTCTTCGTCGAGGGTATGGCCACTGGTCACGCCACCTTCGAGAGTCAGGTAGCGCTCAAAGTAGTCGTCATCTTGGCCCTCAAAGACCCAGAAGCCGTCCATGCCCGCCACATGATGGTCCGGGCCCCAGTTGCCTTGGGTTGAAAAACCGGTCATCTCGATTGTGGGGGTGCCCACGCTTAGTAGCGTGTCTGTGCATCCTTCTGTGAAGGTCGGAAGGCTGATGGTTACGCTGGCATCGTCGGTCGCACCTTCGTCTTCCCCATCGTTGGGGGTCACGGTGCAGACCCAAGCCTCGCCTATGCTTGTAGAGGACGAGGGAATGGTGTCGTTGCTAAAGGTGGATGTGGAGCCTGTGGTGGTGGCACCATCCCGGGTCCAGACTGCGCTGTAGGAGATGGTGTCGTAGTCGGCATCGGGTGC
>CAWVVG010000652.1:0-1824 GCA_963932775.1 uncultured bacterium | reverse complement strand
GAAAGGTCGTACTCGAGGAGGGCTCGGTATCCTCACCAATGCAGGGAACGGTTGCACAAGTACTTGTTTCTGAAGGAGATTTTGTGAAGACAGGGCAGGGTCTTGTCGTCATAGAAGCGATGAAAATGGAGCAGACCCTGAACGCTCCTGAAGATGGGATGGTGACGGAGCTGCGTGCCAAGGTGGGCGACCAGGTCGGGGCTGGAGCCATCTTAGTTGTGCTTGGCGAAGTCTGAGGTCAGGTCTGGAAACGACCGGCTACTTTGCTGCGCTATTTTCTCGGGTCTGTCGAAACACTGAGCTGTCGCCGGCTTCGAATTGGGCGAGGCAGTCAAAGTAGGTGTTGAGGTGGCTCACCGCGTCCTCGATGGTCTGACTTCGCAGCACCGAGGTTCTCACATTGGCTCCGTGGGGAAGGCCCTTGGTGAAGTAGTTGGAGATCTTCTTGAATCGGCCGAGGGTTCCCCGTTCCGAACGGAAGCGTCCGTTCAAGGAATCGAGATAGCCCAGCAGTACACGTCGCCGGTCGGCCGCTGTAATCTCGGTGACCGGCTCTCCGCGCAGGTGCTGGGTGATCTGCAGCAACGACCAGGGGTTCCGAATGGCACCCCGGCCAACCATCACACCGTCGCAGCCAGTCTCTTTGAACATTCGCATGGCACTCGGGATGTCGATCACATCGCCGTTGCCAATCACAGGGATGCTGAGCTTATCTTTCGTCTCGGCAATTTTGTCGACCGCACGTTCGCCGCCGTACAGGTCGGACCGGGTACGCCAGTGAATGGTGATTCCCTCGGCACCTTCTTCCTGGGCAATCCATGCGATGTCGTCGGCATTCCGGTTTGTGTGGTCAAAGCCCGATCGCATCTTCACCGTGAGGGGAATGGACACTGCGGAACGGACCGCTCGAATGATGTCTCGTGCAAGAACGGGGTCCTTCATTAGTGCCGACCCACCAGAATGAGCACAGACTTTCTTTGAGGGACAACCCATGTTGATGTCGATGATGCTGGGGCCCATGTCTTGGACGATTCGGGCCGCCTCTGCCATTACGTCTGGACGACGCCCATAGATCTGAATCGAGATCGGGCTCTCATCTGGATCAAATTGGGCCATCTCATGCATTTTGCCTACGCCTCGCTTGAGGCCCTCGCTGGCAATGAATTCTGTGCATGTCAGCCCCACACCGCCGATCTCCCGAATCAAGCGACGGAATGGCAGATCAGTCACCCCTTCCATGGGGGCCAGGACGACATTGGGTTCAATGCGAATGTCGCGAACCATGTAGCTGTTTGGCGAACTCATGGTGCTTAGATGCCTTTCCCAGGAGCACAAGTCAAGTTAGTCGGGCAACCCGGAGGCGATTGTTGTGTCAATGTCACCCAAAGCTGAGAGTGTGGATGCCCAAGGGGAGCGGGATGGTTTCATTCCGACTCCGGGGTGGTCCGCGGAGGTAATCCCAGGCGGCTACACCCGCCTTGAAATCAATCTTCCATGCGAGTCCGTCGAGGCTGTGCACCACAGCTTGGTGTCGAAGCTTCAGCCTCCGCTGCGGGTTCTCTACGTTCAACTGACCGACAGGCTTGCGGGCAAACAACTGGACCCACCTCGCCGCTTTGTCGCCCTGGAGGTCCAGCCTGAAGTGATGGAACAGGCGCTGACCGACTACGCACAGCTGGTGTACCACGACGGACGGCATCAGTTGTGGATTCAAGGGCGAGGGGAGGACAAGGTCATCCTCGAGGAAACCGGTCTGATGTTCGCATACCCGGACGATCCCAGCTTCCGCGATGTACTGGCCGAGCATGGTGTGGCTTCCGAAAA
>CAWVVG010000651.1:0-1832 GCA_963932775.1 uncultured bacterium | reverse complement strand
TTCCGAATGTAGTCTCTGGAGAGATGGTCACCTGGCTCGGAGACGATTGAACTGCGGTACATCAGGCCCAGCGTGATCCCAGCGACAACCATCAGGGCCAGTGCGATCAGGGTGATGTTCTTGATCATCGGTCGGTTCATCGAGTTTTCCCTGACAAGGCACGGACTAACGAGTGGTGGGCGGGCTCAACGCTTTGAGCCTCGCACACTCGCCCCAACACCCCGGCCTCTCTATTTGCATCCATACACCCCAAATTGAGCCGCCCGCTCTCGAGGCTCAGCCCTCCCACCTGGTGGCATCGGGTTCCATTTAAATAAGGCAGGCTCAAGAGTCTCTCCGTGTCATCAGCATCACCATACAAGCACACATGAGCCTGGTTTCCCAAGCCCTCGCCGCAGCCAAAACCCGTAAGACGTCTTGGCCACCAACTCAGCCCACACGCGTCACTCATTGTCGCTCAGGTACAGCATTCCCCACTTCAACATGACCGAGGCCGCACCCAACCCGGCCAGACACAAGCCACGAACCCCGTCTCGGACCCCGCCCTTGAGGATGAGGGCTTTAAACAAATGGAAGACCGGCCGGAATACCACATCGGTCACCCAGGCAGACCGGCCCTCGGCTTGTGCATCTTGAACAAACAGCAAGGCATACCGCTGCATGGTCCAGAGCTGTTCGTTTAAATCCCTGTACGGGTAGTGAAGAAGATCGCCTTCCAGTCGGCCCACAGCCCCAGTCACCCGGACCCGCTCATGCACCGATCCGCCCGCCCATTCTCCATGTCTGCGATCAAACAAGCGAATTGACCGATCTGGGCGCCAAGTGCCGTATTCAATGGGTGCTCCCATCCAGTGTCCAAGGCGGTCAACCTCAAAACCCACGGCCGACGGCGAGTTCAGCACCGTCTGAATCGACTCTGCGAGAGCCTCCCCCACCACTTCGTCCGCATCCAGGCCCAAGACCCAGTCGTGTTGGGCCCAGGCTGCTGCTCGATTCTTCTGCACCCGGTAGCCGGGCCAGTCGGTCTCGATCACCCGAGCCCCCAACGACCGAGCAATGGCGACGGTGTCATCCGTAGAGCCGCTATCCACCACCAAGATCTCATCGGCGAAAGACGCGCTGCGAATCGCAGACCCGATCCGGTCCGCTTCGTTAACGGCGATGATGGTGACGGTGAGCGCTTCCACCATCCCGGCCTAACGTCTCAGCCATAGGTTAAGCCCTACCCATGTTCCACTCGAGCTACGAAGAAGCCCGCGCCTCATTCCGGCGCTTGTCCACCGAGGCTGGAGGAAGCCTCCATTCTTGGGAGATCATTCCACCGAATGTGGGACAAAGTGAAGGGCTGACCATCGATGCCGCAGTGTTCGGAGCGGGCCCCAAGTCCCTCGTGATTTCCAGCGGGCTGCACGGCGTGGAGGGCTTTGCAGGCAGCGCCATCCAGCTTCAGCTTCTACAATCGGGACTCCCAGAAGATGTCAGGGTGGTCCTGCTTCATGCCCTCAACCCGTTCGGAATGGCGATGATCCGTCGGGTGAATGAAAACAATGTGGATCTAAATCGAAACTTCCTGGGCCCCGATGAGGCCTACACCGGAAGCTCACAGGGGTATCAGCGACTCAACCCAACACTGAATCCCAACCGTCCCGCCGGAGGACTCGAGTTCTACTTACTGAGCACCATCTGGCAGATTCTACGGCATGGGTTCAACACCTTGAAGACAGCTGTAGTCGGTGGCCAGTACGACTTTCCAAAGGGTCTATTTTTTGGGGGTGATCGCCTTGAACGAGGCCCGGCCATGCTCCTCTCGAAGCTCCCATCACTGCTCGAAG
>CAWVVG010000650.1:0-1848 GCA_963932775.1 uncultured bacterium | reverse complement strand
AGAAATACATCGCATGGCGCTTCTTGACTGCCCCCACCGCTTCAGGGCCACCGCTTGCACCTTCACCTGGCCCAGAAATACTCAACTTTCGCCCAGCATATGCACGAATGGATTCGAGTAGACCATACCGGACACTTCCATCATCGGTCGGTGTTTTCACGATCAGGCTGTTGTCGGACAGCGCCGCCACGATTTCGAAGATCGCCGGGCATTCTTTCCACGGACTCACATCGACCACACTCTCTGCGGCAGCAAGGTTGAATCCACCCCGGAAGATGCTGACTTGAGCAAGGGCCGCTTGCTCGAAGGGCTCCAGCAAGTCCCATGACCAATCCAAGGCTCCTTCGAGGGCCTGAGCCTCTCGACCACGGGAACGGAGCAGCTGGAACCGGCCAGCCAGCCGTGCCATAATTTCATCGAGAGAGAGGGTACTGAGCCTGGCTGCGGCGAGTTCGATGGCCAGTGGCAAGCCGTCCAGCTGCTCAACCAGTCCACAAACCTGACCTCGATTGCTTGGATTCAACTCAAAGCGAGAATCCGCAGCCTGGCCTCGGCGGGCGAACAGTTCCACCGACTCGAGTAAACCAAGGGGCTTTACTGAGACCATCGCCTCAGCGGGGATGCCGAGGCGAACCCGGCTTGTCGTAAGAATCTTGAGACCCGGCAGCTGCTGTATCCAGTCCTGACAGATGGACCTCACGGCGTCGACCACCTGCTCCAAATTGTCGAGTACCAAGAGGGTCGGTTGCTCTCCGAGCATCTGCGTCAATCGCCCAATGGGGTCATTTTCCACCACACGGGTACCCAAAGTGGCACTAATCAGCCGAACAATCCCCAATAAGTCGGTGGCCTCGGTAAGATCACAGAACACAGCCCGACCCAGGTCACCCCGGAGTTCTTGAGCCAATTCCAAGGCCAAGCTGGTCTTTCCAACCCCAGCCGTACCCACCAATGAGACCAAGCGCGCACCCCCTCTGACCTGAATGCCCACGTCCCTCCGCAACTGCTGGCGGCCCACCAAAGAACCTCGCCGTGCGCGCTGCGCGGTAATGGTGTCAGCCAGCTGTTCCTCGCACTGGCTCCGCACCCGAGCGGCCACCGATGATGAGAGAAATTTCAGGTGATGGTCGAACCCAACCCGGCAAACTTCCTTGGTTCGGAAATCGCCCACCGCGACGGCATTCGCCAGCCTATTTATCTGAAGCAACGCCAGTTCCATATGGGCTTCTTCGAGTCCTGGGTCGTGAACCAGTGCACCCTCAATCTTCCGCAAATGAAGACGCCGCATTCGCCCGCTTTCCGCCTCGGCGAGCTTTGCCTCGCTCCACAGTGCCCAGCTCGCATCCGACGGCGTCCCCTCTGCCTCGGTCATGGCGTTCGCCGCATCCCACAGTTCCACTGCATTCACGTCCAGAGCAACTGCCTGCTGGAGCACGAGTGCTGCGACTTCCACTTCTTTAAGGGCTTTGTCGCGCTTCTCTACGCCATCCAACCAGGCCCGAACCCCTTGCGCGAGGTCTTCGGCAGTGGCATAGCGGTCGGCAATGTCACGTTGCATCGCTCGCTCACAAACCTGCACCAACGCTAGGGGCAGCCTTGTCCTGCGATCCATGGCATCCATCTCGTGGGGTTCCACAGAACCTTCTTCGACATGGTCGACCCACAAAGATGGCGGCCGCGAAGTCTGGACCTTCTCCACAATCTTCTTACCGCTGGAGCCGACAAAGGGCGGGATCCCCCCAAGCAGTTCATACAGAATGGCACCCAAGGTATAGATATCGGAAGCTGTCCCGATCAAATCGGTCTGCCCATGGGCCTGCTCTGGTGACATGTATGCGGGGGTCCCAG
>CAWVVG010000649.1:0-1848 GCA_963932775.1 uncultured bacterium | reverse complement strand
TGAGCCACAAGTGCTGTACGCCGACTTGCCGACCGACTGCGCTGGCCTCATACAGGTGAGTGTTGCCCTCGCCACGGGTCACTACGGAGTGATTCATCTCCGCCTCGGAGAGCGGAAGAATCAGCTCCCGGAAGCGCCAGACTCCGGATCGGTCCAGGGGGTTGCTGGAATTGCGCCGTGCATCCAGGTCAGCGGTGGTGAGCGTGAAACCTGTAGGGTCATGGATAACGTCCAGGGTGCCAGAACAGTCACACCGGTAGCGCTGCTCGAGGACTGGGTACCGCGCTCCACATCGTGCACAGCTCAGGTGCGGGCTCATGGGCTGACCCTGCGGACACCGGCACAGTTCGCGGGGCTGATGTGTACGGTGGCGTCAGTTCCAGCGCCATTGATGGCAGCCACCATGGCGAACGCTGCGGATCGTGCGCTTCGCTCTGAGCGGCACATGGCAAACAGGCTTGGCCCAGCGCCGCTAATCGATGCGCCCAAGGCACCCGAAGCCAGGGCCGCATCCAGGGCAGCTTGACCACCGGGGATGAGTCCGATTCTGGCGGGCGTGACGACGTAGTCCTCGAGCGAGCGGGACAGCAAGCTGAGATCGCCGGAGTAGCAAGAGGAGACCAGGGCTGCGATCTGTGCGGTGGTCGCCACCATGGTCGACAGAGGCACGCTGTCTGGCAGGATCGCACGGGCTTGCCGGGTGGGAAGCTCGGTAGATGGCGTGACCACCACCATCGTGAGCCCCTCCGGAATGGGCAGCCGGATAAGGTCTGGCGGTTCCGTTGAGCGAATCAGCACCAACCCTCCAAGGAGAGCGGGTGCCACATTGTCGGCATGCCGACCCGAGACCGCGGCTTCTGCTTCGATGCATGGGCCGATCAAGTCATACTTGCGCAGTGGCCCACCCAGAAGCTGGTTGGTGGCGAAGGCCGCTGCAACGGCGCTGGCAGCGGAACTGCCGAGACCGGAGCACAAGGGCAGGCCCTTGAATATTTCGATCGAGATGTTGGCCTGCATGCCGGCCGCCTTCATGGTCTCAGTGGCTGCTATGGCCGCAGTATTCTTATGCGCCTCCAGGGGAAGGACACCGTTGTCCCCATGGATCTTGGTGATGTGTACGCCGGGTGTGTTGCTTCGTGCAACGGTGACGGTGTCGCCCAAGCCATCGATGGCGAGTCCGAGTACATCGAAGCCTGGGCCGAGGTTTGCAATGGTGGCTGGAGCGAAGGCTGTGGCGGTCATGGCTGGCGACGCTCCGCAGCGATGCGCAGGATGTCCCCGAGCACGCCCATCGCGGTGACATCGATTCCGGCGCCCGGTCCCATGATGACCAATGGTCGGTCGTTGTAGCGGTCGGACTCAAAGACAATCATATTGTCACTTCCCTGGAGGCCGCCGAGAGGCGAGACCGCCGGGACTGCAATGGGCCCGACTTTGATGTGGTCCGCATTCACTTCGGCGACGAAGCGCAGTACCTGCCCGTTGGCTTTGGCGGTCTCGATCCGGTCGGTGAAGGCTTGGTCGAGTGTCTCGAGGTGGGCGAACAGTGTCTCGAGTGACTGTCCTTCTAAGGCTCCGTCCACCAGCCCTTCGAGCTGTACCGGCTTGTTGGCGCTGGGAAGACCTGCCAAGCGTGCGAGAATCGTGGCTTTTCTGGCGACGTCGACACCGGAGAGATCTGCGACCGGGTCTGGCTCCGTATAGCCGAGGCCCACCGCTGCTTTCACAGCGGTCGAGAACGATGTGCCGTTCTCTAGTTCGCTCATCAGGTACCCGAGGGTTCCAGACAAGCATCCCCTGGCGCTGTGGAGTTGGTCACCGGTCGCGAGGAGCATTTCAAGGGTGTCG
>CAWVVG010000648.1:0-1851 GCA_963932775.1 uncultured bacterium | reverse complement strand
GGCCCGGCATATCCATCGTCCATTCCGCGGGGTCGTACAGGTGCACCACCCGACAGTCCACTCCCCGCTGAACCAGCGCACCCACCGAGGGGCTCCATTCCGAGGGGTCTTCCATGAGGTCGCTGACCACCACCACCACACTGCGGCGCTTCAGACGCTCGCCAATCCGCGCAAAGGCTTGGCCAAGTTGGGCGACGCCCTGGGGCTCCACTTCGGCCAGCGAGCGAATCACTGCCGGCAGCGATCTGGGCCCAGGCGGAATGGACCGCTCAGTCATTCCGACCCCACCGATTATTTCCAATCCTACTGGGTCTCCACGGTGGCGGAAAAACACCGCCAAGGTGGCCGCCATGGTGATGGCCGCACCCACCTTGGACTGCTCCAGGTCCGGTGCACCAGCTGTGGTTCCCAGATCTGCACTGGCATCCAGGACGATGGTAATGGGCACCACGGTCTCCGCTATGTGGCGGCGGATGACCAACCGATCCGTGCGCGCAGCGACTTTCCAATCCACGTGCCGGATGGGGTCGCCGGGCACATACTCCTGATGGTCGACAAACTCGATGTTCGCGGAGACACGCTGGCTTGCATGACCACCGTGTCGCCACCCGTCCACCGCCCGCCGCGCCACAAGGTGCAGGTGGGCGATGCGGGACAGCAGGGTTGCGTCCCAGGGTTGGCGACTCACGAGGGGTCCACCTCATTGAGAACCGCGTCCACAATGGAGCCGCTGGTAAGACCCGCAGATTCCGCCTGAAAGTTGAGAACAATGCGGTGGTTGAGCACCCCATGGGCCACTGCACGCACATCCTCCACCGATGGAACCTCATGGCCTCGCAGTGCCGCCCGAACCCGGGCGCCCAGCGCAAGGTATTGGCTCGCTCGGGGGCCGGCGCCCCACGACACCATCTGATTCACCAGGTCGCTGCCCGACTCTCCAGGGCGGGTCGCCCGAGCCAAGCGGACCGCGTACCGATGGACATCGGTGCTCGTTGGCAGTCGACGAACCAGATCCTGCAGGCGAATCAAGGATTCCCTATCCAGCACAGGCTCGATCGTGACGGACTGCCCCGTTGTGGTCCGCTCCACGATGGTGACTTCCTCCAATTCGGACGGGTAGCCCACCTCGATTGAGAACATAAACCGATCGAGTTGCGCCTCTGGGAGACGGTATGTCCCCTCCTGCTCGATGGGGTTCTGCGTCGCGAAAACCATAAATGGTGCCTCCAGAACGTGGGTCCGCCCACCGGCTGTGACCGAGTGTTCCTGCATGGCCTGAAGCAGTGCGGCCTGGGTCTTTGCCGGCGCCCTATTAATCTCGTCGGCGAGCAATAGATTTGCGAAGACCGGACCCTTCAGGAATCGCATCTCACGGCGACCCGAACTGCGATCCTCCTCGAGCACTTCAGTTCCGGTGATGTCAGCCGGCATCAGGTCTGGCGTAAACTGTACCCGACCGAAACTAAGGCCCAGGGCATCGGCGACGGTCTGCACCAACAGGGTCTTCGCGAGCCCCGGAACCCCGATGAAGAGACTGTGTCCGCCCGCGAACAAGCTGATCAACATCTGTTCGATGACCGCTTCCTGACCAACAATTCTGCGACCAACCGCCTGATTAAGGCTCTCTCGCGCCCTCGATAGGGTGTCGAATAAAATAGCGTCGTCTTGATGAATGGTGTCCATTGGGCCCTCGTTAACGCGACGTGGAGGCCGCGCCTCCTGTCTGAAGAATGCGCAGTATGGCGCGGTGCCGATCGGCGTCAGCAGGTTTACCGAGGGCGGTGAAGTCCTCGACCAAGGCCTGCTGCACTTCGGCATTGAATGGATTGAGATCATGGGCTGCAGACCAGG
>CAWVVG010000647.1:0-1855 GCA_963932775.1 uncultured bacterium | reverse complement strand
CCTCTGTGATCATGAGTGCTACCCTTCGGCCCATTGAGTTCTACGCATCGATGTTCGGTCTGGAATCAGGGCGGGCAATAGCCTCCGAGTTTGACAGCCCGTTTCCTCCGGAAAACCGACGTGTCTTGGTGGTTTCAGATGTCTCCACCGAGTACCGAAAGCGGGCCCGGGACCGGGATGCGATTGCTTCCCACGTGGAATCCATCATCAAAGCGGTTCCAGGGAATGTCGCGGTGTTCTTCTCGAGTTTTGACCTGCGTGACTCCATCGCTGGTGAGATGGGGCTCACAGGTAGACCGGTCATTTTCCAAGAGCGAAATATGAGCGAGGCCGACCGAGATGCAGTCCTGAATACGCTCCAGCAGGGAAAGAATCATGTGCTCTTGGGCGTGCTCGGCGGCATATTCTCCGAAGGCATCGACCTGCCGGGTGCTGGCTTGTTGGCGGCGGTCATCGTCGGACCCGCCCTTCCAGCGGTTGGTCTCGAGCGGAAGTTGATGAGCGCCTGGTTTCAAGAAAGTCATGGCCATGGATTTCGGTATGCGTATCAAGTACCCGGCATGGCAAGGGTGGTGCAGGCCGCAGGTCGGGTCATCCGAACCTCCGATGATGTAGGCGCAATCGTGCTTGTCGGGCGTCGCTTCCTTCAGCGAGATTACCAATCCTTCTTTCCGCCGGATTGGAGCCCCATCGAAACTCAAGATCCCGCAAGCGCATTGGCCGGTCTGTGGGCGGACGACCCGGTTACACCCTGAGACTGTGGACACTGATACTCAGCACGAAATTCGAACACCGCTTGAGGCCTTAGAAGCTTTCACGGTGCGGCGCGATCTGAGTCACCCATCCACAATTGAAGCACCGATCTTGGCATCTCTTCGGTATGTCCTCTCTTTTGCCAAGCTGACGGTGGTTCGAAATGAGGCTGGGGAGGACATCGAGGTCGCGGATCGGCTGGCACCGCACCGCTGGCGGGTCCTCGAGGCCCTGAAACCCCATTTATCCGATGGCGGAGAGGGCCTTCATGATGCCGCCCGCGCATTGGCACCGCTGATAGAAGGCACCAAGCGGGAGCGGTCAAGGCTCCTGGAGGCCAGCACCATCGACAGAGAGAGCCTGGAAGCCGAGGTCACTACGCGTCAGCTGGTGGTGGTCTCTGGGGGCGGGGGTGGCTCTGGCTATGGATACACCGGTGGCTACACTCTCCTGAACCGCCATGGGCTCCAGCCCGAATTGGTGGCGGGTACATCGATGGGTGCCTTGCTCGGAGTGTTCCGAGCCCGGACACGGCAGTTTGATCTTGCGCCCATGGTTGCAGCGGCAGAGCGGCTGTCTTGGCAGAGGGTATTCCGCGTATTGGAAATGGACAGTCGCTACGGAGTTCCAGCAACCCTTCGATTGTACCTTCGTGCCGCCATTGGGCATCTGTTCCAACACCCGGACGGTACTCCAATGACCTTGGCCGATCTCGAGCTACCGATGTTGGTGGTGGCAACCGGCGTTACCGTCGACGGCTTGAAGCATGACCTGGACTACTACGAGCATTTTTTGGATGACTTTGAAGGCCCAGGACGTGTGTTTCGCCGGTCGCGGATTGCCCGAATTGGTCGCGTAGCTGGAATCTTTAAGGAGATGATCAGCACTCCAGAGGCGCTGCGGGAGATTGTGTTTGGTGCCAGCGAGGCGACCCGTGAGGCGGATGTGATCGACACCGTTGGCTTCTCCAGTGCGATCCCTGGTCTGATTCACTACGACATCTATCGAGAAGATGAACGAATGCTTCGTCTTCTTGACTCGCTGTACGGCCAGACTGGAATCACCCGTCTGTTGGAAGGCGGAATCGTCAACAACCTTCCTT
>CAWVVG010000646.1:0-1861 GCA_963932775.1 uncultured bacterium | reverse complement strand
AAGGTTCTGCAGCTCAGCAGAAGGTCGAGTGCCACACGCTTCCGACCGTCCCATGCGCTTAGGTGCGCAAAACTTAGGGCCAACTCAACGGCGTCGGATTCATGACCTTGGTCGAAGAGAGCCGAGACCCACGCTCTGGCATTCTTGGTCTCGACACGAAGCGCGCGACGAAGCTCGGCATAGCCGGGTCTGTGCATGCGGGCCTCGGCATCCGGTCTGGCCCACTGCAGAGCAAATTGCGCGATCTCGAAGCGCACTGCTTTTAAGGTGGCTCCATCGCGCGAGGCATCTCGGAGCACACGGGACACGGTGCTTGTTGTTCGAAAGCGGGGGGTGCCGTCAGCGGGAGCGGTTCGGTAGAGCAGGCTGTCGTCCATCAGCGCGGTCAAGAGCGCCAGCGGATCGCTGAAGCCGCTCAGGAGCTGCTCGGCCACCTCAAGCTGAAGGCCATGGGGAAACCTGGAGATAAGCTCGAGAGCGGTGAGCTGATCGCTGGGCGTTTTGCGAAGCGCCTCCTCGACCATTCTCTCGAGAGAGATGCCGGAAACGGGGTTCGATAAGAGCGCAGTGTCGCCCTGAAGGCGCAGGACCAGATCCTCTGGCGTGAGTGTACGCAGCCTGGGGGCCGCAAGCTCGAGGGCCAATGGAATGCAGTCGAGGGCCTCTGCCAGACACCTCAGTTCAGCGCTGGGTTCAAGGTGTTGACCTGCGGAAGCGGCGCGCGAGATGAGAAAGGCCTCGGCATCACCGATGGTTAAGGGCTCGACCTTGAAGACTGTCTCTTCGGGGACGCCCAGTCGAACCCGTGTGGTGAGAACGATGCGCAGCGCGGTGTTGGCAATCAAGGCGGGAGTAAGAATCCGAAAGAGGTCAGTGTGGGCCTGTGCGCCATCGATTACCAGCAGGATTTGGGTGTCGAGATTCTTGAGCCCGCTGACCAAGGCTGCACACATGGTCTCTGGTTCCGCTTGAATCGGCAGGTCGTCCACACCCAGGGCTTGTCCCAGTGTGGTCATTAGGCTGCGGACATCGGCTTCTGTTGAAACGCGAATAAATCGGATCGATGGGTCTGGGCGGAGGGCTTCGAGGATCAGTCTGGACTTGCCTACCCCCGCCGGGCCGTGCAGGCTCAGCAGTCTTTTACCGCCCGTCACCGCTGAACGGACGGCGTCAATGGTTTCTGATGGCCCTTCCCATGGGGTCAGAGTGGGCGGGAGCGAAAAGATAGCTGTGATGGGGTTCTCGACTGGAACCGGTGCCCAGCACAGGCGATACCCGCGACCTCGCTCGGTCGTTAGAAACGTGGGATTTGCTGCGTCCAGTTCGATCTTCTCTCGGAGGCGGCGGATGGCAAAGTCGAGGGCACGGCCCTGGGGCATCGCGCGGTAGCCCCACACTTCTCTGTAGATGTCGGCTTTGCTGGTGACGCCCTGATCTCTGGAGACCAAGCAGCTGAGGATGGCACACTCTTGTTCGGAGAGTACGTCACTTCCGGCATTATGGGTGTCCAGGTCAACCAAGAGTGGGCCGAGCTGAAACTGTGCTGGGCCAGTTGGAGTCATGGGCCATGATATTCAGACATGATGGAGTTGGTCAATTGGTGGCGGGTAAACGGGGTCGTTGTCGACAGTGCGAACTGGGTTGCTGTATTGTGGGCTGGGCTTCATCGGAGCAGGAGGGGATATGGCTTTTCGACTAAGGTTTCTGGGCTTGGTTTTTTTGTTGGGCGTGGGCTGTGGCGGAAAGGACGACACGGCATCCGGTGACTTGCCAGTGGACGCGGATGCGGATGGCGATGACGCGGATGCGGATGGCGATGACGCGGATGGCGATGACGCGGATGGCGATGACGCGGATGGCG
>CAWVVG010000645.1:0-1874 GCA_963932775.1 uncultured bacterium | reverse complement strand
TGTGGTCGGCGGACTACCGGTACGACTACCACCGGGGCATCGACCTCTCCGCAGATATTGGCACGCCCATCTTTGCCGTGGCTCCGGGTGAGGTTCTCAAGGCGGGTGAGGATCCGTCGTACTCCGATCCCCTTGTTCAGTTGCGTCACTTTCGCCCAGAATCTGACGGCTCGTGCACGGACGAAGGCTGCTGGCACACGAACTACATGCACCTGTCGACCTGGTCGGTCACCCCGGGCGAGACCGTCGACCGCGGGCAGTTGCTGGGACACACTGGGGCGAGCTCGAGCGGCTACCCACACCTTCACTTCGAGATTCGCGATGCGCCGGCGGAAGACCCGCAGAGTGCGTGGCAGCGGGACACGATTCACCCGCTCAGTGTGCTCCCATACGCCGATGGCTCGTCGGGTCCCGAGCTCACCATTGAGGCCGTAGACTCCAGTGCCTGGGCTGCTCCCACCGTGGACATCCTTGTTGCCTTCCGAAACCCAATGCCCGAGCTCGACATGATTCGCGTCGCGGTTCGTGTCTTTGAACTGGACCCAAGCGGCGGATCCACCGAGATTCCGCAACCCACCGACACGCCGTGGTTCGTCGACCCACCGTTCTTTGACGTGAACGCTTGGAACCTGCAGTACACCCACAAGAATTCAACCGACTTCCCGTGGAGCGGATTCTCCGATTGCCCATACGCCGCTGATCACGCCGCGACCTACGACGCCCACGTCCACATGGACCGTGCGGACCCGGCGGCCCCAAGTGTGGGCACCTTCAATGGGGTCCGAGTCGCTCCGACCTTCTACAACGAGTCCACTGCCGAGTGGCTAGTCGATGTCAGCTTCCTGGGCCTCACTGTTCCCCCGGAAGCCGCCAAGCTGCGCTTCGTTGCCGAGCTGACGGATGCCCGGGACAATGTGCTGGTGTCTGCCCCGTTCGACATCAGTGCGCCCTAAAGAAGGCTGACCTACGAGGCGCTGCTGGCCGTACACTTCAAGGTACACCAAACGGCCAGGAGGGCCGACTGGGTCACTTTTTGTACAAGTTTCGTCTGGCTTCTGCACCTTGTGTGAGGATTCTCCCTTGAGTGGGTGGATTGGGGATGCGGTAGACTGCGGCTTCTGGAGACTCCATGAGTACACTGAAAGGGTTGATGATTCTATTCGTGATGGTTGGCCCCGGCTGTGGGGGCGACGACAAGCCGATGCCCGATGCAGATATCGACGCGGATGCCGATGCCGATGCAGATGCCGACGCCGACGCAGACGCAGACGCAGACGCCGATGGAGACACCGGCGTGAGCGACGGGTCCAGGGTGGAGTTCCCTTCGGAGGATTCCTATGTGATATCGACGTATTCTTCGGGCTCCCTCGGAGCCGGTGGTGGTGGCGCCTACTACGTCGCGGGCACAATCATTTCCGAGACATTCACGGCAACCGGCCTCACCAGTATCTCTGAAGTGGACATGGCATTCAGCATGGCCGACGTCACGAGCAGCTACTGTTCCGTGGGCTACCTGTCCTTCGACGTCGCAATCAATGGCACCGTGGTGGGGACCTACGGCTTTGATGGCGGCCTAAGCTTCGGCGACCGCACATTCGACGAGTCCTACAGCTTTGGCTCGGTCACAGGCTCGGGCGGGGGCGACGATTACGAGGTGTCCATCACCGCAAACGAGACGGTCTGTTCGGGAGGGTCTTCGTGGAACTGGTACCCCGGTGGGGAGCTCGTCCTCGGGGGCGACATCGCCTCGTCCAGTGACCTTTAAGCCCGGTCCTGTTCGCCGCCGAGCTGGCTTCGGACTGGCCCCGAAAAGAGGGTGCCACCATCACTGCCACGGGCTCCGTAAATGGTGGGCCATATTATTTTGAGTTGGA
>CAWVVG010000644.1:0-1883 GCA_963932775.1 uncultured bacterium | reverse complement strand
GGTGACGACATCATCGACGCCAAGACACCAGCGATCGCTCAGTTGATGGCCAACCGAGCCCAAGGGCAGGCCGTTGTCGCCCTGATGGAAGTACCATGGGAAGACACCCGAAAATATGGTGTCTGCGCCGGCCCCATGATTCGCCCGGATCGAATGGCCATCGAAGCGATGGTCGAAAAACCCGAGCCAGGAAATGCACCGAGTAATTTTGCGATTGTGGGTCGCTACATTCTACCATCGGACATCTGGGATCGGCTTGCGCACACCCAGCCAGGACGAGGCGGTGAAATACAACTTACCGACGCTATTGCTAGCCTCGCTGCAGAGGGGCGTGTCCACGGTGCCGTCTTTGAAGGAGAGCGCTTCGATACCGGGCATGTGGTCGGACTTCTCCGTGCGTCGATTCACTTTGCGCTCAAACGGCCCGATTTGCGGGATGCGGTATCCGCAGTCCTAGCGGAGATGAGCGAGCGTTGAGTTTTGTAGAGGTCGCCGTCGCCCGTCCGATTCATGGGCTGTTCACTTACGGTGTTCCTGCAGGTTTGGACCTACAGGTGGGCCACGCGGTGCAGGTGCCATTTGGACGCCAACAGGTCACTGGCTACGTCATTCACACCACCGACACCACCGACGTGAAGCGGGTCAAGCCCGTCACACGATTGATCGACTCCACGCCGGTCTTCGATGCTGAACAGTTGCGATTCTTCAAGTGGATGTCCAGGTACTACCTATCGGGCCTCGGAGAGGTCATCTCCACCGCTCTACCGAGTCGCTACAAGGCCAAGATACGACGGATCTATGTACCCACCGACGACGGCATCGAAGCCCTCGCCACAGGTGAGCTCGACCCCACGGATGCGATTGCACTCACACTTCGCGAGGTTGTTGCCAAGACGGGACGGACGCGTGGCGGCCTGCAGCGCCTTCTTTCCGAGGAACTGGACTCGAACGTGGTGGCCCGCACCCTTGAACAGCTGACCCGAAAGGGGTGGGTGGCTGTCGAGGAACGGGAACAAGGGCTTAAGGCAGGACGAATTTCTACCGTGTCTCTGACCGTCGCGCCGGATGCCATCCCAATGGATGGCGGCATTCGGATGCGGGCCGTCCTCGTTCGCCTTGCCGATGCGGGAGGGACGATGGACCTATCGACCTTGGTCCAGATCGAGGGCGGCTCAACACGGGACGCAGTTCGGCGCCTTCAGGGGAAAGGACTGGTTCAGATCGGAGAACGTGAGGATCGCACTGCTGCATCGGGGGGAGAGCTCGAGGATTTGGGTGTAGAACCAACCCTCAATGCAATGCAAGCCGAGGCCGTCGCGGCCATCGTCCAGTCAGAGAATGATGTCTTCCTGCTCCATGGAGTGACCGGTTCGGGCAAGACGGAGGTGTACCTCCAGGTCAGTAAGTCGGTGCTCGAGCGCAAAAAACAAGTCCTTGTCTTGGTGCCAGAAATAGCGCTCACCCCCCAGCTCGTGGGACGCTTCCGGAGTCGTTTTGGCGACCGCATTGCGGTCCTTCACTCCGGCCTCACACCCGCGGACCGTCTCCGTGAATGGAGGCGAATTCGTGCGGGCGAAGCCGATGTTGCGATCGGGGCACGGTCGGCGCTTTTCGCCCCCTTCGATGCCCTCGGCCTGATTGTGGTGGATGAGGAGCACGACGGATCCTACAAACAGGACGATGGGGTCCGGCACAATGCCCGCGACCTCGCTGTTGTGCGGGGTGCGATGTGTGGATGCCCGGTTGTTCTCGGCTCTGCCACGCCCAGCGTAGAGAGCTGGCAAAATGCCAAGGAGGGGCGCTACCGGTCCCTTTTACTTCCCTCCCGAGCCACCCCTCGCCCTCTTCCGTCGGTAGAGCTCATCGATATGCGAGGGCGAAAA
>CAWVVG010000643.1:0-1890 GCA_963932775.1 uncultured bacterium | reverse complement strand
CTGGCCATAGCTGCGGTAAAACAGCGAACAAAAGGCGATACCAAGGCGACCATTTAATGTACACTATACCTTCATAGAGGGCCTAAATGTCGTGGAAAATTGCCGTTATCCCCTGCCTTATTCTGACTGCGTGCACGGAAACTAAGGCGCCCGACCCACCCTCAAACTCTCTGCCAACGGCCGTAATTCTCGTGCCTTTGAGTAGTCAGGAGATAAAGGACGGTACACTGTTTCAGGCCTTGGGAACGGTGGAGGATACCAACCACAGCATGGACACACTGTTGGTCACTTGGGCGGTAGGCAGCGAACAAAAATGCGGTCCTATGGCACCCGATACCGAAGGAAACACGCAATGCGATGTCTCTTTTGGATGGGACAGGACGACCATCTCACTCACTGTGGAAGACCCCGAAGGTGCGCTCGGCCAAGACACCGTGGTCATCAATCTGATCGAGGCTACCTCCCCGGTGGTCGAGATCACCGCTCCGGCGAACAGCTCGTCCTTTCGCACCAACGAGTTGATCTATTTCTCGGCCACCGTCACCGATGGTGAGGATGAGCCGGAAGCCCTGGGGCGGGTGTGGGAGTCGAGTGAGCAAGGGCTGCTCGACATGAATGACACGATAACCAGCGACGGCACGGTCGAGGGCAGCATTTTGCTGGAGACAGGCAGCCACATCATTCGATTGTGGGCCACGGATACTTCCGGTCGAACTTCGGGCGATGAATTGATGGTGCAGGTCCATGAAGAAGCTGCAGCACCGACTGTGGCCATCACTTCACCCGCCGACGGCAGCACCTACGATGTCGGGGACTTGGTGGTCTTCCGTGCATCCATATCCGACGAACTGGACTTCCCAAACACCCTCGATGTGCAGTGGACCTCCTCCATCGACGGCCCCATTGGGGATGAGGGATCAGACTCTCCAGGCACCGTAGAGATGTCCACCACCAGCCTGAGCGAGGGTGACCACCTTATCAGCCTCGCCATCACCGATAGCGATGAGATGAGCACCACCGAATCCATCGTGATCACAGTGGGCTACAGCGATACCGGCAGGTGAACCAGTCAGTCGGCCAAGCCCCCATCGAGTGCGAGTTGAATCGCCTCCACATCCGCTCCACCTCGGCGCAATACGAGTCTGACCTGAGCCAACAAACGCTCCCCGTCTGGACCGGATGTGGCCTCCTTTAATGGCTGGACATCGCCCATCGCGGCCTGGGCAGCAAGACGAGCAAGAATGGCCTTGCCGGTTGGGTCTGAATCCACCTTGGCCGACCGGTGACGGGCCATCGGCCAGTCTCCTGTGAGCGCGTAAGCCAGCGCCAAGGGTGCCACCAGCTCCGCCGATGGCTCGCATCCCGCTTCCAGGGCCTCCTCACCTGCAGTGATCGCCTGCTTGGGAAGACCCCGCCTCAAGTGAATGCGAGTGATGTTGAAGCAGCTCTCGTGAAATGGGCGCGGGGGCTGAACCACAGCCTCTCGGTACCAATGGGCCGCAGCATCGTCCTTGCCTTCATCTTCCAGCCATCGAGCGAATGCTCCCTTGGCGTATCCGCTCGGTGCGCGCTCGATTGCCGCCTCCCACAAGCTCGCATCATTCTTCCAGATGGGCCCCTGAGCAATGGATAGGCCCACCATTCCAGCGAGGGCCACCATGACAACTGGACGGGCCCTGGGTCGCCCTGAAATCGCGGCCACCGCCCATGCAACACCGACCATGGGCAAGTACATGTAGCGGTCCACCACCGCTCCCACGTGGGCTACCGCAGCGAATGCCGGGGCCAACCCCAGCGCAGCAAAGACCAGGCCTGCCCGACCAAGAGAACCGCCAAACCTGGCAACCAGAGCCACAAGCAGCAGCGTGAGACCCGCAACGACCCACGGTA
>CAWVVG010000642.1:0-1898 GCA_963932775.1 uncultured bacterium | reverse complement strand
CAGGGCTTACTTTTGAGCATGAGTCTGGGGTCGCCTTGGTCCTACCGGGAGAGCCAGGTACATCTGTACCATTGGATACCTGGGTCACCATCGAGATCGGTCAACGGGAGGGGATCTACCAGCTTGACTCGAAGATCATTCGTTCGATCCCGACGCCCCTGGAGGGGCTGGTTCCCAACCCAGAAGAAACCCATCTGTTGGTCGCCAAGTACCCATCCGAGCTGCGGGTCTACAATCAACGGGAAGGGTATCGAGTCACCACTCAGTTCGAGCTCCGAGCCAAGCAGCTCGCTCAGACTGCGGATGGCGGTAGCTGGATGGCGACAGGTTTGAGCTTCCCCTGCACAGTCGTGGACCTCTCCATTGGGGGCTGTGCCATGGAGGCGGACCAGGAGATGTTGGAGGGCGAGCGCGTCAGCTTAAACCTTCCACTGCTTGACCAATGGGTAGAAATCCGAGCCACGTGCGTGCATCAAGGCTCTCGGGAAGACGGGCAAAATACCGTGCGGTACGGCCTCGAGTTTCGAGAACTCTCGATGGCACAAGAGGATGTCCTGCACAAAGCGGTCATGTCCATGCAGCGTGAGGCGCTCTCTGGAGACGAGGAAGAAGAAGACCCTGCTGCAGTGTAGGGTTTTAAATTGTCCGCGAACGCTCATCGACTCGCACTCGTCGTTATCTTGATGAATCGAGCAATTCGGAGCCACCATCCGTCGGACGACCCAGGGGCTTGGTGGTTGCAAACCAACACACCAACTGAGGACTGGATGTCTCCTCGGTAGGGTTGCCCTTCAGGGGCGGTGTCCAATGGGTAGCTGAGAGTTTTGATGGTTACTTGCACCCCATCAGTCATGCATTAAAGCGCGGCCAACAAACCGAATCGTGAAGTTTCAACCCGAAGGAATATAGATATGGGCCACAAGTTCGACGTCATTTCACCCATCGATGAATCGACAGTTGTGACCATTCAAGAAGCCAGTCCTGCTCAAATTGAACGCACACTGGACCAAGCACAGAGGAGCGCCAACACATGGCGCCACACGCCCATTGCTGATCGAATTGCGGTCATCGAAGGATTCGTGAAGCACCTTGAAGGTCGACGGGATGAGATTGCTCAGACCATCACGATGTGCATGGGCCGTCCGAGCCGGTGGGCCGGCGGCGAAGTGACGGGTACCGCGGAACGGGCGCGGCACATGGCCAGTATCGCTGAGGAATGTCTCAGGGATATTCAGCCCACGCCAACCCCTGGTTTTGACCGATTCATCCGACGGGAAGCGTTGGGTGTGGTCTTGGTCCTCTCCCCTTGGAACTACCCCTACCTCACTGCGGTCAATGCAGTGGTGCCGGCCTTGCTTGCTGGAAACTCGGTAGTGCTGAAACACAGCGACCAGACCCCACTGGCAGCTGAACACTTTGCCGAAGCATTCATCGCCGCCGGACTCCCAAAAGGCGTGTTCCAGATTTTGCACATGGACCACGATGCAACGGCTCGTGTCCTGGGGGATGACCGCATCGACCATGTTGCCTTCACTGGCTCGGTGTCCGGAGGTATGGCAGTGAACCGGGCGCTCTCGAACCGGCTTGGGTTGAAACGGTTTATCGGCTCAGGAATGGAACTTGGAGGCAACGACCCGGCTTATGTCCGGGCCGACGCCAACATTGCCCACGCTGCAGCCAATGTCATCGAAGGCGCCCTGTTCAATTCAGGGCAGTCTTGCTGTGGTGTGGAGCGAATCTACGTTCATCAGTCCATTGCCGATGACTTTATTGAGGCCGCCATTACTGAGGCCCACACCTATGTCTTGGATGACCCTCGCCAGCCGACCACGACCCTTGGCCCAGTGGTTCGTCAGCGGAATGCAGACGGCATTCGTGCGCAGGTCTCAGCCGCCATC
>CAWVVG010000641.1:0-1903 GCA_963932775.1 uncultured bacterium | reverse complement strand
AGACTGCCCTGGTTTCATTGCTGGAAGAAGCGAAAGGGGCTCACTTGCTGGTGATACCCGCGGCACCATCATGGATCTACAACCTCAAGCCTCGGGAGGCGGACCTCGCAAAGGCAGCGGTACTGGCCGGTGCCGTGTGGGAGGAGGTCGATCGTCTACCCGGCGATGCCGGGGTCCTTTATAGGGTGGAGCCGAAAAAGGATCGACCCTAACGCCTTGCCAAGGCGTTCCCGAGGAGCGCGTCCAATCGCGCCACATGGCTTCCAAATGCATCTCGCTCTCCTGATGAAATGGACCTGGTGTGGGTCCCGTGGACTTCGATCGGGTCTAGGACCCGCTTGCCTTTGTTGAGCTGGTAGTGGAGGTGTGGGGCAGTGCTCCGCCCAGTGTTTCCGCTGGCGCCAATCACCGTTCCCGCACTCACCGAACGACCCGGCTTCACCGAGGTCTTGGAGAGGTGGAGATACTTCGCGAGGGTGCCATCGGAGAACTGAATCTCCACGCAGTTTCCGTTTGCACGGGTGTTCCAATTCGTTCGTGTGACCGTGCCCGCTCGGGTGGCAAGGGTCGCCGTTCCCACTGGGACCTTGAAGTCGATGCCAGCATGACTGCTGCGGTCCTTCAGCAAGGATGTGATCATCTCGTAGCTGGCCAGAGGTGATTCCTTGATCCGGCGAGCAATCTCAGTGCCATCGTCGGTCCAGAAACTGGGGAAGTCATCGCCTGCACGGGTGTACCGGTAGGCGGTCAGGGTCTTGCCGAGTTTTCCCGACTGCAGCGAAGCGGCGACGATCTCTATGCCTTGGTCATTCTTCCGCCAGGCAACCCGAACTCGGTCACCCTTTCGAAGATCCTTGCGCAGGTCGATGTCCCAGTGAAACAGTCGGGAATAGACGGCGCTGATGGCATTGCCATTTTCCGAATCAGCTTTCGAGAAGGTTCGCGCAAGTGAGTGGGTGACTTCCTCGTCCAGAATGTTCCAGTCTGGGTTCGACAAGGCCACACCCATGTCCACAGGAACCCGTGCGGTCTCGGCGGGCGTCATCGACGCAGGCACCACCTCAACGGGAACGGTGACAGCTCCGGTTGAGACTGGACTGGACTCGACGGCTCCGAGCGGCGTGTTGGCCTGTACTGTGTCTTCCAAAACCGGCCGCGCAGGAGGCGTTCGGTTGGTGACCATGTACAGGTTGAGGACGAGCGATGTGGTCAGGAGGCCGTACAAAAGCCAGGGCCGACCAGTGGAATTGTGTTGCATGGGGCTATGTCGGGGAGGTGCAGCGGGGGGTGTCGCAAGGAATGCGACAGGAATGCAGCGGGGAATTCAGCAGGGGGGAGAATTTAGCCTCACTTTTTTCTCTATGCTTGTCAAGCTATTACCTCGAAATAACATTATGCATACGCCATAAATTCAGATTGAACCTCCACTTAGATCGAACATAAAAAAACTTCACGATCTGCCAAAATAAACCTACAGGTTCGGCTCACCGGTCCGATTCTTGGGGTGCGGTCTAGTGTGCTACTGGAGGAAGAACCGCAGGCAGAGAGATTGCTGGGGTGTGGTCCAATTGGCAGGACACCCGGCTGTTACCCGGGAGGGTGTTGGTTCGAATCCAGCCGCTCCAGCCACTCTCTGCCCCCTCCAGCGCTGGACCCCAGCGCCTGCGCAAACCCGAGGAGCGGGCCGGTTTCCAAACATGGGAGCCGGCCCCTTTCCGTATTTGGTATCAGACCTGGACGTCCATGTGGGTCACCAAGAAGCGTTCGTCGCCAAATGGGTCTACCTTTTCTTCGGTCACACCCACAAAGTCTCCACCGAAGACGTCGAAGATGTTTCCGGTCAGTGTGGCGCCAGGCACCCGACCAATGGGGCACCCATCGCCATCAACCGAGAGCATTACCT
>CAWVVG010000640.1:0-1908 GCA_963932775.1 uncultured bacterium | reverse complement strand
TCCTGAGGACAAGCCGCCGCCGCTATACCGAACCAAGGAATCAAAGTCCTCGGCAATGCGGATGATTCGGCCAAAGACCGATGGACGACCCAGGGATCCATCGAAATCGTCGTGGTGTTCCAGGGTGGCCAGGATGCGCTGAATCTTGGCCGGGTGAAAGCCGCGCTGCCTTAGGAGTAGCCGGGCACCCGCAGCCGCATGCCGTTCGTAAGGAGGCGCATACCCATCCACGGCCTCCGCCCCATCTGTTGCCGCGATGGCTCCTTCGCGCGCGCCGTAGCCCATGTCATGAAAGAGGGCTGCGACACCAAGGTCTTGCATCGCCTCATCCGAGAACCCCAAAGCCCGCCCAATGATTAGGGACAAGCGAGCGACTCGGACCACGTGGGCACCAAATACCGAGGCCACTCCTGGCTCCTCCCACAGGCCCTCTGCGCCCACACCACCCTCGATGATCTCAGTGACCACACGGCGCATGGGCAATGGGTTGGGCATTCGGCTTGCACCGAGACTGTCCAGACTTTCCTGCACCAAGTCCGCACCACGGTCCACCAGGTCCACCACCTGCCCTTCGCTTTGAAACGATGACTGTTCCGTGTGGTCCACTACTTGTTCACCGGTCACACGAAAGCGAAACACGCCAAACAAATCGATCTGGTCGATGCCTGCGGTAGAGAGTGCATCGGCGATGGCCGTTCTGGGGGTATCTGGGTCCGGGTCGTTGGCAAAAATCTCCACCATCAATCGCACATGTTCGGCTGTGAGTGGACCGTGCACTGTGAGGCCACCGATTCGGTGCCGCAATAGCTCTACCCCCATCTTTCGACCGCTTTCTACGCTCTCGTCAAAACGGATCCGAATGTCATTAACGTAGACCTGTTCTTCCACGCAGACAATGTTGATCGCACCGAGCAAAGAACACAGCTGAACCACCACCTCTACGAACTCCTCGATGGGCTTCCGATAGGCCTCATTTTTGAGATCATGAAGCCGCAGCATCCTCAACAGACCATAGAAAATCCGAACGAACTTTTCGCCATCTTCGCGAACAGCCACGGCAAGCACCCGGTCCTCTCCAGCACGTGCCCTGTCAAGCGCCTGGCCCAGCTGCTCTTGGGAGGCGAGAATCTCAGCATCGTGCTCAATCTCCACCTCGGCAGCAGACTCACCTGAAGCCTCAGATACAGAATCAACACCCGCATCCACCTCATCCTGTGTGGGCTCATCCACCATCGTTTACCCCCACCTTTCGGCGATGAACCAGGGTCCGCATGCAGACCTTGTACACATCCTCAGCACATCGCTCTGAGAGCCAACGAATCACTTCATCTACTTCCTTGCCTGGCAAATCAGTCAGCCCATACAATGCCGTGCGTTGCATCGACTGTGCCCCTGGCATTTCGACCCATCGCTTGAACATTCCGGGAGGTCGAACCCATTCGATCAACATCGGCTTGGCCTTTTGGGGATCAACCACCGCCATTACCGTTCCAGCCGCTTGGCTCTCACGGTCACTCAGGCCCCGTATCGCGCGCGATTTCACCATGGCAGAGACCGGCTCGAATACCTTTGGCGAACCGAAGTCTGTCAGAAATTCAAGGACCCGGATGCGGACCTCGGCGTACTCACTTCCCAGCATCTGAAGCAGCGTGGTCTCAACCACCTTCTCATCGTCGGCCCGGCCCATGACCCAGAGGACTTCCATCTGAACCTCCAAGGCATTGTGTTCCGCGAGCATCACCGCTTCACTGAACACACGCTCGGGCAATGCGCGGCTGGTGGCCCGCAAAATATCGACCAGGACTCCAGGCTCCTCCCGATGCATGCGCTCAAAAACACTGCTCGGGTCCCACGTTTCCGCCACGAAGTGTTCGATCAGCATGCGGGTCAGTCTTCGCGGAGCCGCAG
>CAWVVG010000639.1:0-1908 GCA_963932775.1 uncultured bacterium | reverse complement strand
ACCCATGCCTCATCCGCCTGCTCGTTGGTCAGCTTGGAAAGAACCCCGGCCCTCGGATCAAAGGCAACATAGGTGGGCTCGGCCGCCACCTCGACTTGTAGCTGCAGCTTCTCATCCACCAGCACGCCCTTGTGCAGGACTGGGCCATCCGGACCGCCCACCTCGACTTCGAATGGAATCGTGTACGCAGGTCGGGCGTCGGTCACTTTCTGCTTCACTGTGAGGGTCAGCGTTCCGTCCTTCCACCCGCTCGACACCGTCAGTCGAGGCACATGAGGAAGCTCGACCCACTGCTGGAAGAACCAGCCCAACTCTCTTCCACTCACCGCCTCCATGCTCTCCTGGAGATCATGGGTGCGAACCAGGGACTTTGCGTGGCTGGTCGTGTAATGACGGATCCCCGCCCAGAACACATCCTCTCCCAGCATCACCCGCAACAACTGCAAGACTGTGGAACCTTTGGCATACACATTGTGATTGGCTCCAGCCTCGGGACCGTGGAAAAACCGACCCGCCACCGCGCGTTCCCATTGGCTATGCTTGAGGTTCTTAAGGGCCTCTTTCGCCCATCGCTCCGGACCATCTCTCCGTGCCATCCAGTCGGCAGCGAAGAAGGTTGCGAAGCCCTCGTTAAGCCACAGGTCACGCCAGCTTCGGCACGTCAGATAGTCGCCATACCATTGGTGGGCGAGTTCGTGGGCCACTAGACTCTGAATGCGGTCTTGAGTGACGTCCACTGGCTCACCGGTCACCACGTCGTCGGTGTTGATTGTGGCAGCCGTATTCTCCATGCCCCCGTACATGAACCGCTGCACAAATACCTGTAGAAACTCGCCCCAGGGGTATGCCACACCTGTGCGCTCTTTAAAGTGCTCCATCATGTCTGGAACCGGATCAAGGACCCGCCGCATCCCTCGATCTGAAGCCCGAGGTCCGGCCCAGACACGATTCTCTGGGCCTCCCATCTCTTTGTACGGGCCCGCAGCAATCATGATCAAATAGGACGGCAGATTCATGCCGGAGTTGGTCTTCACCTTCCAGCCAGCAGGTCCAGTCACCGTACCCGTGTACTCGAACCGGTCGTTGGGATGGTCCCATGCGGGAAACCAATAGCGGTTGTCGTTCTTCTGACCCTGAGTCCACACCTCTGCATAGGAGTCCGGCCCATTCCGCTCTCGGAAGAACAAACCCTTTCGGGGGGTCGCCGAGTACGCAATCTTGACCTTGGCCTGCCCACCACGGGTGATTCTATCCGGCATATCGATGACCAAGCTGTGCCCCGGTGTGCGGAACGAAGCCTCCTCGGCATCCACTGTGACGGACTCGATATTCAAAGCCACCTGATCGAGCACAAAGTCGTCCGCTTGGAGCTGCTGCACGGTGTAGGTCGCTGTACCGCTGAGGCTGCGACTGCCCACATCCAAGTCCACATCCAGGTGCAAGCCTAGGATGTCGTAATTGCGCGTCGGCACCGACTTATCCAGCCCGTCAGGAATCAGCGCTGGAGACTCAGCCCAGGCACCCGAGAGACAACCGAGAAAAACCCATGAAGTAAACATCGGCGAAGAATACCAGACGCCAACCTACTTTCGGCGGTCTTCCTTTACTTGCCCGTCTTCCATCACGATGACCCGGTGCGCGGCAGCCATCACCTTCGGGTCATGGGTCGCAAAGACAAACGTGATTCCTTGGGTCTTATTGAGCTCAGCCATCAACGAAATGATCTCGTTACCGGTCTCGGAATCTAAGTTGGCGGTGGGTTCATCGGCCAATACCAGCGCAGGCTCCCCAGCGATTGCACGGGCGATGGCCACGCGTTGCTGCTGGCCCCCCGACAGCTCGTTGGGACGGCGATTCTCCATTCCTTCGAGGCCAACCGACGCCAGCATCTTCATGGCTGTCTGCCGA
>CAWVVG010000638.1:0-1911 GCA_963932775.1 uncultured bacterium | reverse complement strand
ATCACGACACCATCGGTTTCGAACTGGACCGCCTCAGCCGAGGAGAGACCGGTGTTCTTCTCGACCGAGCGGGTCCCGCCGGGCTCTCGAAGCCCCAAGCCAACCTGCGCAATGCCGCAAATGGGGTGACTCTGGGGGATCGTGTGCTTCACCCGCGCCAAGTGGACCGGCTGACCGAGCACCTAAAATCCATGCTGAACCAATGGCACAGAGAAAACCCGCTGGCGGTCGGAGCCCCGCGCCGCGCCATGCACACGGGACTGACGGCAGCACTGACAGAGCGGGCCTATGACAGCCTCATTCACCACGCATGCGAAGCGGAAATCCTGGTACAGACCGGGCCCACCATTCGACTGACTGAATTTTCGGTTCGTCTCGACGATGCACAAGCCGCAGCCCGAGACACTATGGTCACGGACCTTCGTTCTGCAGGCCTTGAAGGCGCCTTATTCAGCGCCTTGATTCAGCAGACTCGAGGCATGCTCCAGCTGCTCTTGGATGAAGGCCAAGTCGAGCGGGTCGGGGACCGGGTGGTCCATGTCGACATTTTGAGCCAGCTAAAGTCCGATATCTCAAGGTTCTTTGCACAAAACCAGCGCCTCAGTCCCAGCGACTTCAAGACGCTCACCGGACAAAGTCGAAGAACGGCGATTCCCCTGCTTGAATGGTTGGATTCGACGGGAATTACCCGCAGAGATGGCGATGCCCGCGTCGCCTGTTGAACCACACCCCTCGCGCATGTGCAAAGGCTCTGCTACGCTGCGTGGCACCGGAGGCTCTGCCCATATGTCGGCTCGTCAAATACTCCAACGCTCAGTTGGCCTAATCCTCATCGCTTTGCTGTTCATCTCGGGCCAAGTGCATGCCGAAGATGGGCAAGGCACGCTCAAGGTCACCACAGACAAAGGCTCAGCCACAGTCTACTTGGGATTCAATGAACTTGGGAAAGCCCCATTGAAGGAATCCATCGAGGCGGGGACCTATACCGTCCGCATCCTCAAAGATGGCTTTGAACCCTATGTTCGAAAGATTCACATCCGGCCCAAGCAAACCACCACCATGACCGCTCGGTTGTACAAGGGCAAGGGGTCGGTCGAGGTCCTGGTTGAGCCAATGGGCGCAGAGCTCAAGCTCAACAAGAGCAAAGAGACCTTCACCACGCCGGTTCGCCTCAAGGACCTCAAGGTGGGTACGTATGCATACACAATCAGCGCAGAAGGTCACGAGGCCAAGAAAGGTCGCTTCACCTTCCAGCAAGGCAAGAACCTACTGATTACCGCCGAACTTCAGAACTCGGCAGGACTGGTCTCGGTGATCTCAAAGCCTGCGGGCGCGACGGTGCTGCTCGATGGTCTTGAGGCGGGTGTGACCCCCCTTGCCCTTGAAGATGTAGAGGCAGGCGAGCACTCGGTTCAGATTTTAAAGCGCGGCTACGCTTCAGTGTTCCGGCGCTTCGACACCACCGATGGCTCAAAGGGTGAGGTCGAGGCCCGCCTTCCTAAGCGCGGCGTTCGACTCGCGATTCAAACGGGCAACAAGGAATCCAACGTGGTGATTCAAGGCATGCAGTTCGGTGGACAGAGCAAGTACAACTTCGGTCGAGTCGAGCGCGGTCGGTACTCGCTGGTCATCTCTGCGGTCGACAAAAAGACCATTGAACAGACCGTCGAGGTCCCAGTCAAAGGCAGCGCTGTATACCGTGCGAAGCTGAGGCCAAAGAACGGTGATGCCCCGTCCATCCTCACCAAAGGACAGCCCTTTCACCGCCACTGGCTGTTCTACACAGCCGTCGGCGGCGGGCTCGCTGCATTCGGAACCGCAGCCGCAGTCGCCTACCTCGGACGTGACAGCGGCACGACCACTCAATCCAGCCCAACTGGCGACATCCTGATTACAATGCCATGACCCACT
>CAWVVG010000637.1:0-1920 GCA_963932775.1 uncultured bacterium | reverse complement strand
TCGTCGTCGTCGTCGTCGTCGTCGTCGTCGTCGTCGTCGTCGTCGTCGTCGCAGTCGTCGTCGTCGTCGTCGTCGTCGTCGTCGTCGTCGTCGTCGTCGTCGGTGTTCGGTTCCGAGGCGGATGGAATGGAGGGAAGGCTGGGAGCTTTCTCAGAATCACAAGCGATCAATGCCAGTGGAAGAACGATGGTAATGAAGGTGCGCATAGGGAGAGTCTACCTGCACATGAAGAAGCCAAGTGTGTGTTTAGAGCAAGGACTCTTGAATCTGTAGGGTCAACTCGGTGAGCGCCTCGAGTGCGTCGGAGGGTAGGTGCTCAAAGGACACCGCGACACTGGGTCCAGCATGCTCTGTGGCCGTGAAAACCCGAATCACCCGCCCGGTCACGCGCCATAGAGGGCCCGTATCGCCCACCCGAAGCTCAATGATCAGGAGACTTCCGGGTGCGAGGTCGCTGACGCAGTCAAAGCGCAGTCCACCCACAGAGAAGTTCATATAGGGGTCGGGCTCTATCCACTCGCCGCCCACAGGTTCCCCTTCGATCCATTTGGCAGCTTCCGTGTCCGTACAGCCACGATACCGAATGGGCAGGCCTGCGTGGAGGCGGGGGAAGTCACGCTTGTCGGCCTCATGACGGGCCTGGCTGATCACGCTCAGAGCGAATCCACCCTGTGTGGCGTTGGCCTTGGATGCGATGAGGCATCGGAGGTTTCCGGACTCACCCTCAATGGTGAGGACAATCTTGTCTCCTTTGGTCAGTCCGTCCGCACCGCTGCTGCAGTGCACCTCAAACTGATCGTCGTCACGGCCGGTAATTATACCGTCGACCAACAAGGGAATGTCTCCCTGGGCACTCAGAATACGTACAGCGACGGACATTCAACACCTCTTCCTATTTACAAAGTGTAATCCATCCGCAGGCGACGGGACAAAGCTTGGGACTATCCACAATCAGTGTGTCGTGGATGGGGCCTTTGGCGGCGATATGAGGCGGGGGTTGGAGGCCATGGCCGCGGACAAAAAAAACGCCACGATGATGCCGAGTGAGGCCGACCGAAGCCAGACTGGTCTGCGCGCTTGCCATGGATAGTCGCCATCATTTTCAACCAGGCACACCGGGCTTATGCGGCCGGGCACGGGCACGGGTTCCGGTCGTTGTTCGAATCGAAAGGGGTCGAAGTGGCTTGTCATTGATAGAACTGTACCGTGAACATCCCTCAACCGGCCCTTAGAACTTGCTTATCTTGGCTGGAAGTCCACGCGTCTCACCCGGATACGCCCGCCCTGCATGACCCGCTGTATGGACTGCTAAAGGGTGGCGGTGAGCCCGATAAGCAGGCGCTCGCAACCGCGCTTGTGGCCCATTCGTCTCACCCGTGTGCCGCCCGCATTCGGGAGAGTATGGCTCCATACATAACCGTAGATGTTCCCGATCTTGCGGCTGTTTTGGGGAGATTTGGGCCCATCGTGGACTCTACGGACCTGCTCGGAGAGGTCGGGCGTCGCTTGGAACGTTCCGCATCCATCCAACACGTGCTGCGGACCCGGGTTCAGGGGCTGGAACAAGCACTGGACCGCAGTGGGCGGTCAGCAAATGCAGCCGCAGCGCTCGGTTCGTTTGTGTTGGTGTTTGGCTTGCTGGGCTGGGCTGTGGCCTTGGGGTGGATGGAGGTGCAGTGGATATCGACCCCGGCTCCCGGTGACCTGGGGGCAGCGGCCACAGGCGCAGGAAGCCCTTCTGCAGGTGACCTCGCTCAGCCGTCCCGTTGAATTCGTAGCACTGCTCCCTGTGTGCCCGCATCTCCTGGCGCACCCGCGTACAGGACCTCTCCGGCGCAATCGAGGGCGGTACCCAGCTCCCGGACGGTTGGCCACGGTGTGGCCAGTGGTGTGCTCAGTGGAGCGAACGATGGGAACCAG
>CAWVVG010000636.1:0-1925 GCA_963932775.1 uncultured bacterium | reverse complement strand
TCAAGCTTGGTCCATGCCCGTGGGGGCCAGGGATGGCCGACCCAAGCCATTCGCGGATGGTCTCGGAGTGGTCTGGTTGGACGGCACCCAGGTGCTCCGGTTTACAGAGGGCGGCAAGCCTCGCATCGCCGGCCGACTTCCCAGCCAGCCCCTGCAGTGGTCCGCCGGACCCGGTGGCTGTGCCGTTTTCTCCTTGGCCGACGGATTGTGGGCCATGGGCGCGTCGAGCGGACCCATTGAGCTCGGCGCCCTCGACTATGAAAGCTGCCGATTCTCGCCAGATGGAACCGAAATGACGGCCGCCGACCCCGATGGGTGGGCACGGGTAAATCTCCTGGATGGGTCTGTTGTGGAGAGACGCCGGGGCAGTCTGGTACCGGTGGGCTACGGCCCCACTCCGATAATCTTAGACGAGGACACGGGGCTGCTCATCGGCGCTGAAGGGCGCACCCGGGCAACTGGCCTCACCCCTTCCGCCGCGACCGCATTTGGCGGAGTTCTCTACGGCCCAGGCGGGACCGCATGGTCCGCCCACACAGGTGCGCCCTTGTGGGACTGCTCACCGTTGTGCGGTGAACACCTCGCGGCCGCCGAAGGCGGTGTCATACAGGTAGGTCATCGCATCGAAGCCTTCGACACCCAAGGCACCAAGATTCTCGACCTCCCCTCGCCCATCGATCCCGAGGTGGACGGAGAGATTTTTGACCTCCGCTGGGTCGATGGAATGATGTTCTTCGAGGTCGAAGATGGCTGGGTGCAAGTCGACCTTGACGGCCAAAGAGTTGGGGTCGGCGAGCCGGCCACCCTCCCCCCTGAAGACCCCGATACCCCCTCATCTTGGCACATCGATATGGAGACGGGCCATCCCCACAACGGCAATGGTCCCGTGCCACTGCCGTTCGATGGGGTCCTCACGCTAGACGACGGCCGAGCCTTGGCTTGGTCCGAGGACGGAATGCTCGTGATTTTGGACGCTACTCGACGGTGACCGACTTGGCTAGATTGCGCGGTCTGTCGATGTCCCGGTCCATTGCAAGGGCTGTTCGATAGGCGAGCAGCTGAAGCGGAAGCACGGTGAGGAAAGGGGTGAACCAGCGGGAGGTTCGGGGCACCGAGATCGACACATCCGCTTCCTTGGCGATGGGGTCCCCTTCGGTGTGAATTAGTGCAACCCTCGCGCCCCGAGCCCGGCACTCTTGGAGATTGGACAAGGTCTTGTCCCGAACTTCGTCCTCTGGGGCAATGACAATGACCGGGCTGCCTTCTTCTAAAAGCGCGATGGGTCCATGCTTCATCTCGCCCGACGGATAGGCAAGGCAAGGCACATAAGCGAGCTCCATGAGCTTCAGTGCACCCTCCGCCGCGACGGCCTCTGAGAGCCCTCGACCCAGAAACAGCACCGAACGACACTCTTTGATCCACTCAACCACAGGGTCGATATTGATGTCTGTGGCCAGATAAGCCTCCACTAAGTCTGGAACGCCCATCAACTCCTCGGCAAAGCTTCGGCCCTCGTGTGGGGCCAAGGTGCGTGCCCGTGCAAGCTGAAGGGTGAACAAATACAGCGCAGCAACCATATTGCTAAACGCTTTGGTGGATGCGACCGCCATCTCAGGGCCCGAGTGTACGTACACTCCCGTGCCACACTGACGGGCGATGGATGACCCCACCACATTGACCACGCCCATCACTTGGCCACCCTTGATCTGAACCTCACGAACCGCACCTAGAGTGTCAGCGGTCTCTCCAGACTGGCTGACTGCAAAATACAGAGACTTGGGGTCGATCACGGGGTTTCGATGGCGAAATTCGCTCGCCACTTCGGCTCCTGCGGCGACGCGGGCCAGCTGCTCGATGGCCATTGCACCCACACGACAGGCATAGTGGGCCGTGCCGCAGCCAATGAGCCCAACTCGAATCTTGCT
>CAWVVG010000635.1:0-1925 GCA_963932775.1 uncultured bacterium | reverse complement strand
GCATCGACAACAACTGCGATGACGTCATCGATACCGATGCCACAGACATGAGCACTTGGTACGCCGATGCGGACGCAGACACCTATGGTGACATGGGCTCAAGCATGATGGCTTGTGACATGCCTGCTGACTATGTCGTCGACGGGACCGACTGTGACGACACCGATCCAGCAACCAGCCCTGCGGCAGCTGAAGTCTGCGACGGAATCGACAACGACTGCGATGTCGACTCCGACGAAGATGGGGTGTGCGACGCTCCCCTGGCTTGTGGGGATGAATATGGAACCTTGGGCTCAGACACAGGGCCTTCGGTAACGGGGTCATGGGGAGCCACCACGGAGTCTACCGAGGACAGCTTTTCAGGAAGCTGTGGTGACGATGGCGGACCAGATACCGCCTTCACATGGACGGCCCCAGAATCTGGCACCTATGTGATCGACACCCACGGAAGCGGCTTCGATACGGTTCTACGAATCTACGATACCGACTGCGAAACTGAACTTGAATGCGACGATGACACCCCGGGCTCTCGAAAAACTTCTGAGGTCACTCGATACTTTGATGCTGGTGAGACCATCATCATTGTAGTGGATGGATACGCCCCAGGAAGGTTCGGGGGGTATGTGATCAACATCACGGTCCCCGAGCCCGAGCCCGAGCCTTAATTCTAGTCCATTCGCGTCAATTAAAAAGGCCGATGTTTTCAAAGACATGGGCCTTTTTTTGTACCAACTCCCCACAACACCCAAGAGGGTGCTTGGGCTCGGCCACACGTCGGGTTTGAGTTCAGCCTAAAACCTATGGTTGTTGCATTTTTTGGTGCGGCTCACAAAATGTTCGATATGCTGATAGCCTTCGCATCGAAGTCCATTCTGCGTCGATTGCGACGCCCACCACTCGTCGGCCATTTGTTGGCCCAGTCCATAGGAAAATAAGATGAACACCACCCTTCGAACCATGATTTTATCCGCTTCAGCCGCCATCGGTTTGTCCGCTTGTGACGCGGCCAAGGACGCGCTCAGTGCCGGCCCTCAGACGTCCTATTGCGAAGCGATTTGCGATTGGGCTGTGGAATGCAGCGGCGACGACAGCACGCTCGATGAGTGTCTGGACGCCACCCGCGCCGCCAATGACAACTGCGCGGCTGCCGAAGACGGCGAACTTGACCCTGCAAACAGCAAGCTGGTTGAAGATTGCGTGGCGACGGTTGAGGCCGACTCCTGCGATGGCTTGACCGGTTCTGTGGAAGCCCAAGGAGCGGCCACGCCATCTGCGGAGTGCGTCGCGTCCGAAGGCCCCACGGTTGCCCTGGATGCCTACAACGACGCCCGCACCTCCCAACAAGCCGCAGGGGATGACTTCTGCGAAGACTTGGGCGGCAGCATCTGCGCCAATGTGGTGGACTGCCTGATTGGTGATTTTGACGTTGATGAAGCGACGGACGCCTTGCAGGCCGCCTGCGAAGCATCGGCCGTCACGGCATTGGTCAGCACCTGCAAAGAGGTGGACCTGGAGCCTGGATACGGCGCCGACGCCAACGTGAACCGCATGAGCGCCAACGTGTGCGCCCAGGGCGTGAGCGGATTGGCCGACAGCTGCGATGTGTTCTCGGGCGAAGCGTGGCCTGCGGAATGCGCAGCTGTGGTCGTCGAGGCCGATGCGCTTCCCGACTTGATTGTAAACCTGCTCGCCTTTGCTGAAGAGTACGGTGTGACTCTGTAGCGTTGTAGCGATTTGAATTTTTGGGCTCATCCCTGTTCGCGGGGGTGAGCCCTTTTGCATGCCTATGGAGCATTTTTCTGTGCGTTGGCATCACAATTGGCATCAATCATGAGAACCGTCGGGTTCATGTAGAGCCCGGTAGATTCAACAGGTGAATTGAGGGACTCGCCCTTCCGCGACATACAGCCCTTCGAACGGCCTTC
>CAWVVG010000634.1:0-1932 GCA_963932775.1 uncultured bacterium | reverse complement strand
TCGTAGGAGGTCCTCACCCATGATGAAGAACAAACCCACGTTCCCTGTTCCAGCGGAAACGCGGTGACAAACGGTGAGAGTGATTTTGAAAGTCGTGTATTTACAGATGGTTACGAAGCATATTACACTTCGGTTCAATGTGTGAACTTTGGTATCGGCCTCAGGCCACCGAGAAGCGCTCGGTATTCATGACACTCCACAACGTGGCCTTACCCTTCTCGTTCAGGTAACTTTTTGTGGCAAATCAAAGGCGTCATTGCGCTCCCGGGTTTCCCCCTGAGCAAAAGTGTAGATGCCTTCTCTCTTATTCTCATGGATACTGCAAGTCATGACTGCTGTACTCAAACAGACCCTCTCTTTTGGACTGGCCTGGCTTCTCTATCTCAGTGTCGGGTGTTCAAACGCAGAGGCCCAGACACACTTTGATCTCGAAACGGGTCCCCTCTTTACCGCCCGAAATGACGTTCGAATTCCGGGGGAAGGTGGAACGCTCTTTTCTCTCAAAGACGACCTGGTTGCGGAGACCAAGGGGTATGTTCGGATACGCCTCGGTCATACGTTTAACGATGCCCACACGCTTTCACTCCTGTACGCCCCGCTTCGCATTGAATCGATGGGGAGCATCGACCAAGACGTCTTTTACAATGGGACAACCTTTCCCGCAGACACGCCACTCACAGCCACCTACCAATTCAATTCTTACCGACTCACCTACCGATACCTGCTTATTCATGACCCCACGCTGGTGTTTGGGCTCGGTCTCACGGCCAAGATCCGCGATGCGAATATTGTGCTGGCTTCCGCAGATGCCACGGTCGAACGAACGAGTTTCGGCATTGTCCCTCTCCCGAATTTCCTTCTTTGGTGGAAGTACCATGAAGATTGGGGCCTCCTGTTCGAAGGAGACGCCTACGCTGGGCCGGGAGGACGGGCCATTGATGTACAGCTTGCTGCGACATACGAGGTTGTCGAGAATCTGAACCTCCGCCTGGGGTACCGAACGCTGGACGGCGGCGCCGGAAATACCAGAGTGTATGGATTCGCTCGCTTTCACTACGCAGCAGCGGGCATCACGTATTCGCTGTAAACGCCTCGCCGTAAAACCGACGGGCTCCTCGGCCTGCCCAACGACTTCACGGCCGGTTCCAAGCTGATTGCATTTCGTTTCAATGTGTAAGTTGGATCCATCGAGGCATCTGAAATGTCCGAAATAGGTGCCACACGAATATTGAGATGATTCCTGGCGACCTATCGGGGGGCTCGCCCTGAGTGGTTCTTGCCTAAATTCTCCGGTGGTTTGACACCGCTTCTCACGGTTTTTGGGAGGATATTTACCATCCAGATCAGTGAGCGAGGTCATTAGATACACGAATAGCATTCTGCTGTTTGGCAGCGTGAAGATTCAGTATCGAAGATGGCCAGACTTTATCCAGGGGCCAGCGAGACACACCACGCAGTCGGTGGTAGCGCCCTTAGCGGCCAATGCCGCACAAGTAATGTTATGACAACTCGGTTGTACTTGCCCGTAGGATTTGAACTTCCTATCCTCTCAAATCCCCTTTGCATTATCTTCCGACAATGCCAACCCGATGGTTCCGACAATGCCAATCCGACTGATGGTTTTGACTCTCGTGGGTCTCATGTCCTTTCCCCTTCTTTTTGGATGCGCTTCGACCAGCGCGCTTAAGCAAGAACCATGCAGCACCATGCGCCAGGCATACCCAGAAGCAGACACCTTGTGGGCGCCACACCGCCCAAAGCTGGAAACGGCCCGCGCCAAAGTTCTGGATTACTTTCCCGATGGCTTGAACGTTACCTCCCACGCATGGTCCGTTGATTCGACCATCAATGGCTTGGCACCAGCGCGCGATGAGTACGCCGATGTCTTGCTGGAAGTCGAAGAAGCCTTGGCCCAAGAGGCGCCTTCCACGC